>SKGW01000038.1 GCA_007117285.1 Bacilli bacterium | reverse complement strand
CTGTATTTTTATGAGGACTTAAAGTTAGCGTTGTAATAACAGCATCATATTCAGGTGTCATATCAACTAATCTCTCAAGTCTCATTTGATAACAAATTGAACATCTAGATCCTTTTTCTTTTTCATACTCTAGTCCTTCAACTTTTTCTAAATATCTATTATTATCGTATTCTAACTTAATTAAATTTTTCTCATAAATTTTTGCTAACTTTTCAATTTCTAAATACCTTTTTTCATGTTCAGAAAAAGGCATTATATTGGGATTATAAAAAACTAATGTTAAATCTTTATCCTTTAGCAAATCAACTACATAAGAAGCACATGGAGCACAGCAAACATGAACTAAGATTTTACCCTCAATCACTGACGCTCTTCTCCCTTGTTTTTAAATCTAATTACAATTGGTGTTCCTTCAAAATCGAAGGACTCGCGAATTTTGTTTTCTAAATATCTTTCATATGAAAAGTGAATAAGCCCCTTGCTATTAACTTGAACATTAAAAGTTGGTGGCTGGGTTGAAACTTGATTTGAAAAATAAATTTTAAGTCTTTTACCCTTATAACTTGGTGGTGCATTTAAATAATATGCATCTCTTATAACATCATTTAAAGCGCTTGTTTTAATTTCTTTTTTAGAGTTTTCATAAACCTTTAAAATTTCTGGCATTAAAGTTGGAACTCTTTTTTTAGTTAAAGCCGATAAAAATACAATTGGAACATATGGAATAAATGCAAAATCTGCACGAATTAACTTTATATAGTCCTTCATTGCAGTTTCGCTTTTTTCAACTGTATCCCACTTGTTAACAACCATAACAATTGCCTTACCAGCTTCAAGAGCATAACCAACAATATGTTTATCGTGCTCAATTATTCCAGCTTCAGCATCAATTACAACAACACAGACATCTGAGCGATCCATTGCTTTTAAAGTACGAATTATACTGTATCTCTCAACATTTTCATACACTTTACCCTTTTTTCTCATACCTGCTGTATCAATTACGACATAGTCCTGATTATGATATTTAAAAACTGTATCAATCGCATCACGAGTTGTTCCTGCAATATCACTAACAATAACTCGCTCTTCGTTTAAAAGAGCATTAACCAAACTACTTTTTCCAACATTTGGGCGTCCAATTATTGAAAATTTTAATACTTCCTCACCATACTCAACATCACTTACCTTTATAGTATTTGTCACATGTTCTAAAAGATCATAAATTCCTTCTCTTTGTTCACCTGAAACCGAAAAGTAATCATCAAATCCAAGTTCATAAAAATCATACATATTAGTTCGATATTCTTTTGTATCAGATTTATTAATTACAACTAAAACTTTTTTATTAGATTTTAAAAGTATATCTCTAATTGCAAAATCATTGGCGTCCATACCAAACTTTCCATCAACGACAAATAAAACTAAATCTGCCTCATCAATCGCAAGTTCAGCCTGCATTTTTATTTCTTCTTGAAATTGATCTTCTCCAAGCGAAATACCACCTGTGTCTATTAAGTGAAACTGTTTATCAGAAAATGTTGCCATTCCGTAAACTCTATCTCTTGTAACACCTGGAACATCTTCAATTATTGAAATCTTCTTTCCAACAATTGCATTAAAAAGAGTAGACTTTCCTGAATTTGGTTTTCCAACCAATGCAACTACACCTTTTCTCATACAACACCTCCTTAAAGACAAAAACTAGATTTAACTAGTTCTAAATTATTGTTCTTTCTATTTTATCGTGAACCTCTTTACGACCTTCCTTAGTTATATTTGAAAAAACCAAGAAATCGTCTCCAACAACTAAATCTAGTTCATCTAAAACTAGTTTTCTTTGTTTGGGCTGGTTCGTTATTCCAACCTTGTCTGACTTTGTTGCAACAATAGTTACCGGAACATTATAATGCTTTAAAAACTTATACATCAAAACATCATCTTGACTAGGTTTATGTCTAAAGTCAACAAGCATAAATACATGTTTTAAACTTGGTCGATTTGTTAGATAATCTTCCATCATCAAACCAAACTTTTTTCTTTGTTGTTTAGAAACCTTTGCGTATCCATAGCCCGGAGCATCAACTAAGTAAAATGAATTGTTTATTTCATAGAAATTTATAGTCTGCGTCTTACCTGGATTTGCAGAAGTTCTAGCATAATTTTTTCTCTCAATTATGGTATTAATAAAACTGCTTTTTCCAACATTTGAACGACCTACTAACAAAAATTCCGGGAAATTTTCCTCAGGATATTGACTACGCCTGACAGCACTAATCTTTAAATCAACGGATTTTATATTCATAATACCACCTTTTTTTGCATTAACGCTTAATAATTATAGCATTAAAGAGTTATTAAAGTCAAAACTAAATTTTCAGATGTTTTCTAACAGCTCTCCAACTTCCAAATGTACCGACTCCAACTCCAATTGCAAGTAGAATTCCCGATATTAAATATACAAAAGGTGTTGGTGGAACAAGTTCTAAAATCGGCATTATTGCACTTAGATCAAAATCATATAAACGGTAATAACCATATATTGTAAGTCCAATTGGAATTATAGCTCCGATTATTCCAAGAAACAGTCCCTCTAGAATAAACGGTATTTTAATATTTATATTAGAGGCCCCTACTAATCTCATGATATCAATTTCTTTTCGTCTTGAGAAAATAGTTATTTTAATTGTATTTGAAATTAAGAAGGCTGTTACAAGTATTAACGCTCCAACTGCAAGAATACTTCCGTTTTTTATTATTTCAAAAAAACCAAGCAATTGTTCAACCATTCCTTTTCCGTAGTTAACAGCGACCACGCCTTCAATTTCAGTAATCTCATCGGCTGTATCCGATATTAAATTAGTGTCGCTAACTTTAACAATAAATGTATCTTGAAGTGGGTTTTCTTCCTCGTCCCAAGTTGCCATTATAGCTGCAAACACTTCTGATTCACCCATATATTCTTCAGCTATTTCTGACTTAGATTTGTAAATGTGCGTTTCTAAGTTTTCCAAAGAAAGAATTTGTTCATCAACGCTAGCAATACCTTCTTCAGTAATGCCTTTTTCTAAGAATACAACTATCTCAATGTTGTCAGCCATTATCTCAGCGGTGTGATTTACGTTGTAAGTGAGAACAAGTGAGATTGCGACAACAATTAAAGTAATTGTAATTGAAGAAACAGATGCCAGTGATAAAGCAAAGTTTCTAAATACACTTTTAAATGAATCTCTTATGTTACGTCCAATTATTCTAAATGCTTTCATTAGCAAACTCCCCCTCTTTATAGTCTTTTAAAACTCGTCCAGCATCCATCAATATTACTCGTTTATTCATTCTTCTAACGATGTCACGATCATGTGTAACCATAACAATTGTCGTTCCCAATTTATTTATTTCTTCTAATACAGAAAGAATTTCTTTACTTGTATCTTCATCTAAATTTCCTGTTGGCTCATCACAAATCAACAACTTTGGTCCATTTATAATTGCTCTTGCAATTGCCACTCTTTGTTGTTCTCCACCCGCTAATTGATTAGGATAATTTTTAGATCTATTTTTAAGACCAACTAGTTCCAACGACTTAATAACACGGTGATGAATTTCGCCTTTTGGAAGACCAAATATTTCTAGTGCAAACGCAACATTTTCATAAACTGTAGCTCTTTCAAGCAATTTAAAATCCTGAAAAACAACTCCTATTTTTCTTCTGATTTTAAAAACTTTACTATTTCTTAATTTTGAAACTTCAATGCCACCAAGTACTATACTTCCGCTTGTTGGCTTTTCCTCACGATACAACATTTTAATAAGTGTTGATTTTCCACAACCCGTTGAACCGATTACAAAGACAAATTCGCCTTTGTTGATTGTTAAATTTAATTCTTGTACTGCAACTACACCTGATTTATATACTTTTTTAACCTTAGTTAATTTTATCAAAGACATTTTCTCAACTCCCTTTTTTTAGATTATCATTAATAAAAATTTCAATGTCACCATCTAAAACTTTAGTAACATTGCTTGATTCAGTATTAGTTCTGTGATCTTTAATAAGTGAATACGGATGCAAGACATAACTTCTGATTTGTGATCCAAAGTTTATATCAATTGTCTCGCCTCTTATTTCTTTAATGGACTCTTCTTTTTTTGCAACTTCCAAAGTCCAAAGTTTATTTTTCAAAACGTTTAAAGCCGTTTCTCTATTTTTTATTTGACTACGTTCATTTTGACACGTTACAACTGTTCCAGTTGGCAAGTGAGTAATTCGGACGGCGCTATCTGTTGTATTAACAGACTGACCACCAGCTCCACTACTTTTATAAACGTCTATTTTTAAATCTTTATCGTCAATTGTAATTTCAACTTCCTCATCAAAATAAGGAACAACATCTACAAATGCAAATGAAGTATGTCTTCTTGAATTTGAATCAAATGGTGATATTCTAACTAAACGATGTACACCGTGTTCATATTTTAAATAACCATAGGCGTACTCATTTTTAACTAAAATTGAAACACTTTTATATCCGACTTCTTCGCCTTTACTTTCCGATAAAACATCATATTTATAATTGTTTTTTTCAAAGTACCGCAAATACATTCGATACAACATAGCAACCCAGTCATTGGCCTCTGTGCCACCAGCACCAGTATGAATTTCTAAAATTGCATCTTTCTTGTCATACGGCTTATTTAAAAGCAATTGAACTTCAAATGCTTCTAATTCTTTTCCAACCATTTCAATGTTTTCTTCAAGTAATTTTTTTGTTTCTGCATCTTCTTCAATTTTTAAAAACTCAACAAGTTCTATATTAGAAATTATTTCTTCTTTTAACTTTTTAATATTGTTAGCTTTTTTTTCAATATTATTTTTTTCCATCATGATTTTTTCGGCTTTTTCATTATCAGCCCAAAAATCCGGAGAAGAAATCAATTTATTATATTCCTCTAATTTTTCATCTGCTTTATCGACGTCAAAGCAACCTCCATAAAGCATCTATTCGATTTTCATAATCGTTTAATATTTTTAAAATTTCATGTGTTTCCATATTTTTTATCACCTAACTAATTATATCATTTTTATATGAAAAATTCATCCCAATTATTAGGAGAAAAGAAAAAATAAACATAAAAATGTCTATTCTTCCTTTTCTAGGACAAAATATTTACAATCGAGCGCACATTGTTCTTTTATATATTTGTCTCTATTTTCAAAATCATTTATTTCATTTAAAATTTTATTGTTTTTTTTGCAAAAACCTTTTAACCTTAAACTTCCATAGGCCCAGTCACCGATTACATAATCGTATTGATTAAAGAAATCAGTAAACTTTTTTTTAACTTCTTCTTCGTCAAAAGCATTTTTATAGTCCTCAATTATTTTGTATTTTTTTTCATTTAATATCATTATTCATACTCCTTACTAAAAGCCTCTTTCACATCTTCGTATTTATTTAAATTTGCTGAGGCGTTCCATGTCATAAACCCACCAGTGTGACCTGTTTCGTAAAGTGCTTTTATTTGTAAAGACACTTCTTTTGAACCATACTCATTATACGGCGGACGAATTGCATTGTAAACTTGAAGCCATGTTCTCGATAGTGCTGGTGTTGGTATTTCAGTTTGTCTTTTCGCCGCAAAGTCACCCCAAACTAATAAAAGCTCATATGGAGTAGTCCAAACTATTTTGTCCAAACCATATTCATATGCTGAAAAATGATCGGGGTATGGCATGGCGCTTATAACATCAACTACATTTGAGATGGCGGGCCAGTACTGACCATATGCCGTTACATATGTATGTGCTGATTCTCCAAAGACATCAGCCGAAACATAGGCCTCTTCTTTATGGATTTCATCAGTTGCATACATTAAAAAGTTTTGAATTGCTGTTGCTTTATCTTCATCGTATTTATTTTTCAAATCAATAAATCCATCAGCTTCTAATTTATTTATTCGATCAGGGAATCGAACGTAGTCAAACTGAATCTCATTGAATCCCATTTCTCTGACTGCTTCTTTAGCAAGCAAAACATTGAACTCCCAAACATTTCGATCAAATGCTGAAGGCCAGTTGGAGTTGTTGTGACGCAGTGGTTCGTTTGTCCTTTTATCCATTATTGCACTATCGGGATTGTCTCTTACAAAATAAGAGTCTTTAAAGATTGTTATTCTACCAATTGCATATAAGTCAGCGTCCAAAACTTTTTGAATTGCTTTTTGATAAGCATCAAATGAATTGGCTGCTCGTTCATAGTTAGTTGGAGAATACTGTTTCATAACTTCTGATTTATAACCAGGCATTGTATTATCTTTAATATCAATAACTAAACCGTTAATATTATTTTCTTTTGCAAAATCAATGTATTCGTCAATTCTTCTAATTGAGTTTATTGTTAAATATAATGCTCTAACTTCACCGGGAAGTGGATTGGTAGAAAAATTTGGTTTTTCTCGTGGAAAAAAGTCTAGATTTGCACCAGCGCCTCCACCTAATGTGTTTTTTCGACCAGCATGAATTTTATAAATTCCTTCCTCATCGTAATTCACTAATGATTCACTATGGGTGTTAACTAGATATTTTGAATAAACATATCCATTTATATCTCCATATTCAATTTCATACATTGTAACAGTTCCATCATCTAAAAGTTCATCATAACCAACAATCATAAGCTCTTCGCCCTTTTTTATAAAGCTTTTTATTGTTGAGTCTTCATTGTTATTGTAAACAGTTACAGGTGTTCTAACATACATTAATTCTTCTAAAACAACGTTTTCTTTGTCATTAACTAGTTGATTATCAGATACTAAAAATTCCTTATCTTCTATATAAACTTTCATATATTCAACGTCAGAAAATTCAATAACTTCGCCTTTGTATGTCACCTTTTGACCTCTATTAACTAAAACTTCTTCATAATCCAAATTTAAAACACTAACAAGGGGCAAATTACTTGCTAGAAAGTGAGTTGTTTCCTCTTTTGATATGCCACATCCAGTTAAAAAAAAGATAAAAAATAAAATAATAATTTTTTTCATTCTGTTACCCACCTTCGTTAAAAAAAGTATATCATTTTAAAAGTTTAATGTAAATTAGTTTAAAGAAAAAAGCGCTTAATGCGCTTATTTCACTTCTTCTTTTTTTTCTAATTTTTGCAAAATTTCTTCTGTTACTTGAATTGATTTTTCTCTAATTCCAGTTGCTAAATCTTCTAAAACAGGCGTTCCCTTTTCAACTGCATAGTTAACTAGTTCTTCGCTTAAGTCTTGAACTTCTTTAGCTTTTTTCTTAGCCATTTTAATTGTTTTTTCTTTGTCTAAGTCTTTGATCATTAATTTAATTTCAAATGCTTTTGCTTCAATTGATTCTTTAACTTCATCAATATCAACATCTTTTGCTTTTTCAATTAATTCATCGATTTTAATTTTTAGTTCTTCTCTTGTTTCACTACCCTTTTTAGGTGCAAATAGAACTCCTAAACCAGCTCCTATTGCAATTCCCGTAAGTAATTTTCCAAATCCTTTTTTACTCATTTTCTTCATCTCCTTTTCTTTTTTTAAATACTTTCATAACTACTGATAAAATACCACTGATAATTTTGTCATTTATGAATTGAATTTTATCAATCATATCAAACAGACCATTTAGTTTCCGGCTTTTGCTTGATATATCCTCCACTACCCTATCAACCTTGTCAAGAGTTAGAATTAATTTAAAAACCAAAACTATAAACAAGATCATTAGGATTGCTCCTAAAACGTAGAGAATACTAGGCATAATTTCCGCTAAAAACGTCATTCATCTCCTCCTTTCTCGTACATTGTATCGATTAAGTTAAATAAGTCCTCTTGGGGCTCTTCAGTAACACGTTTTTCTTGTGTTTTGAAAAACTCCTCCTCTAAAACATTTTTTTCATCGTCTTCTATTACTGTTTTTCTGCGCTGTTCGCGTGATTCAACAACTTCTTCAACGATTTCTTCATCTTCTTTTTCTTCTAATTCATCAAACAAATCTTTTTCTTCAACAAATTCTTCGTTCATGAAAACATGACGATCAGTTACTAACTCTTGCTCTAATTCATCATCTAATGTTCCATAAGCTTTTTTTCTTATTTCATCAAGACTGATACCTTTTGTATTACTAAGACCCGATCCACTATTTGCATCAGGTTTTTGTTTTTGTGTTATTTGCTCTTTTGAATAGTTTTTATCTAAAATTCCATAAACAGGCGAAATAATTGGTGTTGGACGGAATCTTTTTGGTTCTTCTAATTTGTTAACTTTACGAGCTGGAAGAACTCTTTCTTTAAGACTGATTTCTTGGAAATCCTCATCATCAAAAAACACAGGCACTGACTTGTCCTCTTTTTTCAAAGCTTGACTTTCGCTTATTTCTTCTCTTTCATACTTTTCAACTTGTGGAGAAGAAATTTCTACTTTCGTTTTTTCCGTTCTAATCTCATCTTCTTCTTCGTCGCCAAACCAATCTTTTAATTTATCTACAAAGTTCATAAAGCACCTCTCTATTCTTCCTCAACGCGGAGGAAATTACTCGACTCACCTTTAGCCGAGAAAATATCATAAACTTCTTCACGATTAGTAAAATAATCATCCTCTAAAAGTAGTCTAATAATATTATCGTTAAATTTAACGGTTGATAGTATATATGATGAATCAATTACAACATTTTCAATGTCTCTTTCAAGTACTAGTGTTTCTATCTTGGCATAGTTGAAAAAATATTCAACTAGATAATGACTTCCAAATTCATTTATTTCCAAATAGCCCAACTCACCATCAATATCAATTGATTTTGAGAAAAAAGCGTTTGGATTTTCTTCATAATTTAGAACAATGTCATTATAATAAGAAACTGCATCAATATACATAAAATAGTAATATCCGTTTGAATATAACTTATCGTTAAATTCAGTTGTATCAATATATGAAACACCTCTTGGAATATAGTATTTATATCCTTTTCCAATTCTATTGTACAAATTGTTTTCCTTTGATAAAACAACTCCGACAATATTATCTAAGCTTGTTGTATCAATTCTAACAACTGTGCAGCCGGATACAAATATTATTAATAATAAAACTAATATTTTTTTCATATATCTCCACTCTCTTCTATTATATCAAACCTTATAAATAATACAAATAAGATATGACTTGACTTTACTTTTTGTCTACAACGACTCTATAAATAGGAAAGCCTTTTTTTGAAAATTTTTCTTCGTATTCAGTAACCACGTTGTTAATCATATCTGAGTTATGCAAATCCAAAGATATTTCATTTATTTTATAATTATGTTCATTAAATTTAATTAATGAGTATTCAAATAAATTTCTATTGTCCGTTTTCATTTCAATTTTTTTAGTTTCAACAAATATTTTTTCATACTTTTCAAGGAAAATACTGCTTGTTAACCTTCTAATAGCGTGTCTTGTTTTGGGCCATGGATCTGAAAAGTTTAAATATAGAACACTTATTTCTTTTCCAAATATTTTATCAATATCAATAGCATCACCATGAATAAATCTTAAATTATCAATCTTGTCCTCAGCTTTTAAAACCGCTTTGAATAATACACTATCAAATTTTTCCATTCCAACAAAATTAATGTTTGGGTTTTTTAAAGCCATATTTATTATGAAGTCACCTTTTCCAATTCCAATTTCTAAATGGATCGGATTTTTATTTTCAAACAGTTCATTAAATTTGTTTTTATAGTCGAAAAAATTATGAATAACCTTATTAGAGTCATTCAATATTTTTAATGCATTTTTATTTTTCCTAAGACGCATATAATCACCAGTATTATTATAACATT
>SKGW01000070.1 GCA_007117285.1 Bacilli bacterium | reverse complement strand
TTTTGCAAAAACGGTGAAGATGAAAAATATTATGAAGAATTTAAAAACTTTGGAATGGACTTTATTTCTAGTTTAGGAATTCCAAGAGAAAAACTAAGATTCAAAGATCACAATAAACTAGCTCATTATGCCAAAGCCGCTGTTGATATCGAATACTTATTCCCATTTGGTTGGGGTGAAATAAATGGAACTCATAACCGTACTGATTTCGATCTAAAAAGACATCAAGAATATTCAAAACAAAGTATGGAATACTTTGACCCAGAAACAAACGAAAAATTCATTCCATACGTTATTGAATCAACATATGGAGCAGATCGAATTCCGCTTGCTGTAATATCAGAATGTTTAAAAGAAGAAACAATGGAAAATGGCGAAACAAGAGAAGTATTAAAACTTCCTCCTTTTCTAGCACCTTTCAAAGCAATTGTTCTTCCTCTAATGAAAAAAAACCATTCCGACAAAGCACTTGAAGTATACGAAATGCTTTCACAAGATTTTATGGTTTCTTATGATGAAACTGGAAATATCGGTAAAAGATATAGAAGAGCAGATGTAATTGGAACACCATTTGCAATTACAATTGATGATGATACATTAAAAGAAGAAACAGTTACCGTTAGAAATAGAGATACAATGGAACAAGAGAAAATAAAAATAAATGAACTACCTTTATACTTGATGAAAAAAACAAGATTCTGAGGTGACATATGTTACAAAGATTAACATACTTTCTAATTTGCTTTCTCCAGCCCATCTTAATATTTACTCCCGAAATGCTAACCATATCATCGGGAGTTTATCTGTTTGGTAAATTTCAAGCATTTATAATCGGTTATGTTGGAATAGTACTGGGTATAATTGTCATGTATTTTATTGGAAGGTTAGGAAGAAAAAAAATATTTAAAAAAATAATTAAAGATGATGCACTTGAAAAATACAATGCTTACGTTGAGAAAAGCGGACCTTTAATTCTTCCATTACTTTTTTTATTTCCAATTTTACCAGACAACGTTATATGTGCAGGGGCAGGTATTTCCAAAGTTGATTTTAAAAAGTTTCTAATAATCGCACTTATTACAAAATTAATAACAACATCAACTTATGCATATTCAATTCAAATATTTAATTTCTTTGTAACAGATAAAAAAACAATTCTTGGAATTATTATTTTTATTGTAATCTTTTTTATAATAAAACATTTCATAATTAAGAGGAGACAAAATGAAAAAAATTGAAGTAGAAGAACTAGTAAATAATATTGATAAATATATTATTATTGATCTTAGATCTCCTTTAGAATATGAAGAAGGAACAATTAAAGGAGCTTTTAACATACCGCTTTTAAATAATGAGGCCCGAAAGTTTATTGGGACCCTTTACAAAGAAAATCAGGAAGAAGCTTACAAAGAAGGCCTTAAAATTGGTACTTCTAAATTACCTGAAATATATGATGAAGTTTTAAAACTTAAAAAAAAGTATAAAAAAGAAATTGTGTTTTTTTGCTTTAGAGGAGGAACAAGAAGTTCATCTGTTCATACTATGATGGAAATTTTAAAAGTTGATTCTCTAAAATTAAATGGTGGATATAAAGCTTATCGAACTTATATTTTAGAAAATTTAGATAAAAACTTAAAAAAAATAAACTGGCTTGTCTTAACTGGTAATACTGGTTCTGGTAAAACAATTATTTTAAATGACTTAGAAAAGCAAAATATCCCCGTTATAGACCTAGAAGGACTTGCTAATCATAGAGGATCGGTTTTTGGAGATGTTGGTTTAAAAGGAACTGTAACTCAAAAAGATTTTGAAGATAAACTTTTTTATGAGACAAAAGAAAAAACAGGATATGTTTTTATTGAAAGCGAAAGCAGAAGAATAGGGGGAGTAACTCTTCCTAATGCAATGTATGACAAAATGAAGACAAGTGATCACATTATGATTGAAGTACCTGTTGAAAAAAGATTTGAAATAATTAGTGATATATATCATCCAGAAGTTATTGAAAAGGAAAAAATAAAAAGCTTAATTAATAATAATGAATGTTTTAAAAAGATAAAGGGCAATGAATGGGTTTCTTTAATGAATAACTTAATTGATGAAGAAAACTATAATTTATTTATTGAAAAAATGTTAGTTGATTATTATGATAAATTATATTTAAAATCTCATGCAAATTACAATTATGTTTTAAAAATTGAAAATAATGATTTGAATAAAATAACTGAAGAATTGAAAAAATATTATAAAAAAAACTACTAATCAGTAGTTTTTAAATGTGTTCCTTTTTCATCAAAGTCAATTAATCTTTTTTTATACAAATTTCCTAACGCTCTTTTAAAGGCTGATTTACTCATATTAAACAATTCTTCAATTTCATTAACATCACTTTTAGCAGTTAAGGGCATGAAACCATTATTATCCTTCAAATAGTCCATAATAATATCAGCATCTTGCCTCATTAAAGGAACTTTTGAATCAAGTAAGGTACCATTATAAATGTCATCTCTAACATTGTTAATTGTAACTTCAACTTGCTCACCAACTCGATAGTCCTTCCTTCTATGTTTATAATAAACAAAAATAGAATGACC
>SKGW01000004.1 GCA_007117285.1 Bacilli bacterium | reverse complement strand
TGAAAAAGGTACAATAAAATATGAATTTGAAGATGAGCAAACTTTTTATCGAACTTTTCAAAAAGTTGATTTAACAAGAAGCGAAAAATATTTGATGGATTTTCTTTTTGATACTGTTGGAAATATAAATGGTAAAGCTAATCGTTTTTCCATTAAAGATATTTCCAGATATGCAAGAAGAAATGCCAGTGTATTTTCCGAAAAGTACCAAGCGTGGCATAGGATTGCTATTGGCGAGGCCAGGGAAAACAATTTTTATGGTAAACATGAGATGAAAGATAAGATCATTATTGACATATCATTACTTGCAACTATGTTAGCAGCATATGGAATATATTCACGGATAAATTTTATGATGAACGGAATACTTATGATTTTAAGTGTTTTAGTTACTGTATATTTTTTGAAGAAACAAGTTAGAACTGAAAAAGGCGAAGAGGAGTATTATAAGTGGCTGGGGTTGAAAAACTTTTTAAGTGATTTTGGAAACTTTAGCGAAAGAGATCTGCCCTCAATAAAAATTTGGGAAAAATTTCTTGTCTATTCGGTTTCTTTTGGGAATGCGAAGGAACTTTCTGAAAAAATGAACGCAAAAGTTGAAACGATTCCGGTTACTGTGAGCATTAAAAATGAATTAATTAGAGTAACAAACTTATTGTTATCAAACACTTTTTGGGAATTTCTGTATTTACTAAACATTTCAATAAATAATATGTACTTCACTAGCAGATCGCCCTTTAGAAAATGGTTTTCTTTATAGAGTTTTGAATAATTCAAAATTCTTTTTTTTATGATATAATCAAATTGGTGATAAAATGCTAAAAAAAATAATAATTTCGTTAATTTTTTTAATACCATTAAACATTGATGCAAAAACAGATATTTCTGTTGATGTTTTAAATATGAATATAATTGAAATTCAAGATGCTGTTGATAAGGGCTATTTAGATTATGAAACAATTATGTTAATACATTTGGAACGTATTGAAAAATATGATTCACTTCACAATTCAATTAGATTTTTAAATGAGGATGCACTTGACTTAGCAAGAGAAATGGATGCTGAACTTAAAGATAATGGTCGCAGAAGTTTATTACATGGAATTCCAGTTTTGATTAAGGACAATATTGATGTGGCAGGAATGCCAACTACGGCGGGTGCAAGAGTATTATCAGACAATATGCCCAATTATAATGCTGAAATAATTGATCGTTTAATTGATGCTGGTGCAATTGTAATTGCCAAAACAAACATGAGTGAATTCGCATTTTCTGCAAATGATTCAAGAAGTTCATTTGGTCATGTTAGAAATGCTTATAATCGTCTTTATACTCCATATGGTTCATCGGGAGGAACGGCAGTAGGTGTTGCTCTTGGTTTTGCTCCAATAGGCATTGGAACAGATACTAACTCCTCAATTAGAATGCCAGCAAGCGCAGCCGCATTAATTGGCTTAAGACCGACATTTGGTTCGATTGATATGAAGGGTGTAATACCTTATGATGCTGAACGAGACATAGCGGGACCAATCACAAAGTATGCTGTGGATGCTGAAATTGTATACTCAATAATATCTGATTACGAGATTGAGAACAAAAACATTAGAGTAGGAGTTTTAACTGATTTTTTCAACGAGTTCAGCACTTCTTCATTAAATCCTTTACGCTCGACATATAAACCAATTGTAAACATGATGGAAAGTGTTATAGTTGATTTAGAAGGACTTGATTATGAACTTGTTGAAATAGAGGGCATTACAAATTCATATTACGAAAATATTCGAAGAAACAATCTTAGTGGATTTCTATTTTGTTATGATTTTAATCAATATATAAAAAATACAAGTGGAAATGTTAGAAACTTTTCAGATTTAATGCAAGGTGGAACAATTTATAATGTATCAGGTCATAATATTAGTTGTAATTTTGATTCTCGAAGCACAACACGAATGGAAAACATTAACAATAGAAAAGATGAGTACACAGAATATATATTGGAGAAAATGTCAGAATATAATGTTGATGTATTAATATACCCAACAAGTAAAAATAAAATTTTCACAATCAGCAGTCCAACTACATTAATAGGTAATAGTGCAGTGTTCTCACCAACTACTGGAATGCCTGCTGTAACAATTCCAATCGGTTTTGATAATGGTCTTCCATATGGAATGGAAATAATTGGCAAACATAACGAAGAAAGCATTATTTTATCAATTGCAAAAAAATTAGAAGAAATAAATCAACATTATTATGTACCAGAAACTGCGCCTATAAACTATAATGTTAATGAGAAGAAAGTTGAACTAAAAGAAATATATGAAATTTATTTTATGAACGAGGAGTATGAGTTATTAAACGAGAGAGCAAGAAACGTTTTTTTATCAGAAACAAGTGATGAACAAATAGATGATCTGATAATCGATTATAAAAATAATTCCGTTCCAGATTATTATGTCACACCAGAAATTGAAATTTCTTTTCAAAAAACTCTATACTCAATTTTAAGTGCTTATTTATTAACAGCTTTTATAATAACTATTTATGTTGTTAAAAAAAGATTTTATTAATTAATTTAAAAATGTTATAATAATACTGGTGATTATATGCGTCTTAG
>SKGW01000050.1 GCA_007117285.1 Bacilli bacterium | reverse complement strand
TTATCTCAAATATCCATTTCTAAAACTTTCCCAGTTCATGGAATTTTTTCCTTCTGGAATCACAGTATCAATTATAAATCCTTTATCAGTATCAAAACGAGCTGATTCAATTTTTACTCGAACTTGTGCATTGTTTTTTTCTATAAAAAAGAAAAGTCCTGGCCATGGTGTAAGTGCAAGATATTTGAGATAGGTCTGATAATCTGTATCTTCTAATTTTATTTTTCCATCTTCTTTCAAAATCATACGAGTAAATGTTGCTTGCGTATGATCTTGTTTTTTGGGAATAATGTCACCTTTCAAAAAAGGTTCTACTATTTGAGAAAGAGTTTTTCCTCCAATGTGCGCAAGTTCATCATGAACTTCTTTTTTATCTTTTGGCCATGTTTTAAAAGTATGCGTCACTTGAGTAATAATTGGTCCATGATCCATTTGTGCATCCATGAGCATGATAGTTATACCGGTATCTTTTGTATCGTTCAAGATTGCTGTTTCGATTGGAGAAGCTCCTCTGTATTGAGGAAGAAGTGATGGATGCACATTAAAACATCCATATTTTGGAACATCAATTACTTTTTGAGAAATAATTTTTCCATATGAAGCCACTACAAAAAAGTCATATTCAGTATGAGAAAAAAGAGATGACTTCAAGGTTTCAGGTGTTTCAAAAGGGATAGCATGCTTTATGCAAAATTCTTTAAGTGGAGTTGGTGTAAGAGTAAGCTTTCGCCCTTTTGGCTTATCTGGTTGAGTAATACAAAGTGCTGGTGTATATCCTGCTTGTATTAATTCTTCAAGCACAATAATACTAAACTCATCACTTCCAAAAAAAACAAAAGAATATTTCATATTATTTTTGATCAGGATTAGCTTCTCTTAAATTTTTTGCATGATCAATAAACAGAATCCCGTTAAGATGATCTATTTCATGTTGGTAAATTTGTGCCACAAGACCAGTTCCTCTGTATTCAAAGTCTTTGCCATCTTTGTCATATGCTTTGATATGTATGCGATATGCACGTTTTGTTTTTCCATACCACCATCTACAAGAGAGACATCCTTCTTCCATTGATTTTTTATCTTTTGAAATTGAAATAATTTCGGGATTAATATATACAAGCGGAGTATCTGTTCCATTTGAATTAATTTGAGGAGAAATAATAAAGATTCGTTTTGAATATGAAATTTGTGGAGCGGCAAGTGCAATACCGTCTTCTTGAGTGGCAAGAGACTCAAACATTTCTTTTACAATAGTTTGAATTTCTTTTTGGGTAACAGAAGAAACATCAACAAGTTCTGCTGTTTTTCTAAGTACGGTATTTTCTTGTTGTACAATTTCTTTCATAAATTAAAAAATATTATCTGCTCCAATTACTATCTTTATATAGTGCGGCAAACTCCTTAATTTGTCCACTAGTTTTTTGTTTGGCCACTCATCAGATGGAAGTCGTATTAAGATACTATGAGTTGAAATTTTTCTATTACTTTGAGTCAAAATAGGATAATCAAATAGTTCATAGTCAGATAGAAATTCTTTAATATGAGATATTTCTTCTTTTACTTTTGCTGGAGTTCCTTGAATGATAATTCTTATCATAATGGAATATGGTGGATAATTGTAGTCTTTTCGTTCTTTTAATTCATTACGAATAAAGTCTTTGAGATTACCATTTTGTACATATTGAATAATCGGAGAAGTGAAATTTCGTGTTTGAAGTATAAATGTTTTTGAGGCGAGAGATTTTGCTCGCAAAATATTTGTCAAAATTCGCTCATGAATACTGAAGTCAGGAATCGAAAACATGCTATCAAATGAAACAATAGCAATATGTTCTATTTCTTCACGAGTATACAGAAGTGCCATTTCTGTTCCAATTAAAATTGCACCAGGAGTAGAATAAAATTCCTCAATTGTTTTTTTGTCTTGCTTTTGGGTTTTGATATGATCTCCGTCAAACATAAAGATATGCGCATTTGGAATTTTGTTCAAAATAACTTCTTTTATTTTTTCAGTTGCTATACCAAGTGTCTTAAGTCGCCAACCTCCGCAGTGTTTACACAATTCTCCAGCGGAGCGTTTTTCATTACATCTATGGCACAAAAAATAATTAGAATTATCGGTAGCATCCTTTCCATGCAAAACAACAGGGGATTCACAATTTGAACACAATACAAGATGTCCACAATCCATGCAGGTTACTGTTGGCGCAAGACCTTTTCGTGAACACAGAAGTAGTATGTGCTCACTGTTTTGATGTGCCTCTATAATTGCTGCTTTTGTTTGATTGGCAAAAAGAGCAAATTCATCTCCGGTTGATTTTGTTTCCTTATCCATTTCTACACAATGAGAATTAGCTGTTGTTAAAGAACGAAACTTCAAAGGTGAGTATTCGTGCATTGTGAATTGATCGATTTTGATATGACTCTCAAGTCGAAGTATCATGTCACCAACAACAAAACGCGCACCGAGAGTTTTTGCATACATTTCAAAAATAACTCTGTAATCAATGTAAGGAGACTTTTGATTTTTATATAATCGTGAGGATTCTTTTTCCAAAACAACAGAGCCAATATTTTGAATTGGAACAAACGCATACTGACTTGTCGCAATTACAAGAATGGGCTTTTGATTTTTACTCGCATCAATCCATGATTT
>SKGW01000069.1 GCA_007117285.1 Bacilli bacterium | reverse complement strand
TTTCTTCCTTCGATTATTCATTAAATCACCTTTTATCTATTATAATACATTTTAAGTTTTTTTTCAGTTAAATGACAGAATTATCGTAGAAACTGTAAAACCCAAAACATGTAATTATCACGTGATCGTTTAATTTAACGCCCATTGTATCACCCATTTTTTTTAATTCTTTTGTAAACTCAATATCACATGAAGATGGGTTTAAGCTTCCACTTGGATGATTGTGAACACAAATGATTGAAGAAGCACTAACCAAAAAAGCAAATTTAAATATTTCTCTTGGATGGACCGTGCTTTTATTAACCGTTCCTTTGAAAAGTAATTTTTCACTAATTACTTTTTTTTGACTATCTAAATATAAACAAAAGAATATTTCTTGCCTCTCATCACCTATTCTATCTTTATAATAATTAAAAACAACTTCCGGATTTGTTATTTTTAAATTGTTTATTGTTCTAACTTCACTGTTTATTCTTTTAGATAATTCTAATAAAGCAATAATAACAAGAGCCTTTGATTCACCAACACCATTTATTTTCATTAAACTTTGTAAACTAGTTTTTTTCAAACCCAAAAGACCTTTATTTGTTGCTAAAATTTCACTTGCTAAAACTTTAACAGATTTTGATTTTGAACCTGTTTTCAACAAAATAGAGATTAACTCTTCATCACTTAAATTTTCAACTCCATATATTTTAAGTCTTTCTCTTGGACGTTCAATTTCCGGCATATCTTTTATCTTATACATTTTATCACCTAAAAAAAGATACAAAAAAAAAGACGTTAATCCTTTATTAATTCAAACAATTATCAGTTAATTCAGATGTATTAATGTCTTGATCAAAAAAATCTTTTTTTATACACCAAACTCCATCTTCAATAGCCAATTTTATCTGACCTTCAATATTAACGGTAACATATCCATTTTGGGGAATAGATCCACCGAAATTTAATTTTCTTTCACTAACCTGAAGCCCGTTTTCAAAAACATAAGTAACATCTGGTGAAACATTTTGTGAAAAACTTCTCATGTAATCATTTTCAGCTGCTTTTATAATTCCTCTAGCACTTATTTCAAAGGTCTCTTTACTAGCATAATCAATTGGATCTTCTTCTATAGTATTATTGCCTGTAAAATTTGTTGTTGCAATATAATAAATTAGTGCCAAAACAACTAAAACTGCTATAAGTTCAATTAATGCAAAACCCTTTTTCATACAATCACCTAAGTAAATTATAACACAAAAAAAGACTATGTAAGTCTTTCTTCAATTATTTTTTGAACAGTTTCAGTTAAATTGTCAAACGAAACTTCTTCAGATATTTTTCCATCTCTTGAATTTAATTCAACAATTGATTTATCAGCTTTTTTTCCAACTGTTATTTTAATTGGAATTCCAATTAAGTCCATATCTTTAAATTTTATTCCTGGTCGTTCATCACGATCATCAAAAATTACTTCAATTTTATTTTTATTAAATTCAGCATAAATTTTTTCGGCCAAATCACTTTGTTCTTTATTACTACCATCAATTAAAACTAGAGCTACTTGAAATGGTGCAATATTCATTGGCCAGATAATACCATCTTTATCATTATTTTGTTCAACAACACTTGTCATAATACGCTCAATACCAATACCATATGATCCCATTTGAACAGGTATTAGTTGATTATTGGCATCTTTATATAAAACATCTAAGCTTTTAGCATATTTGTCTCCTAGTTTAAAAGTGTTTCCAATTTCAATTCCCTTTTTAAAGAAAACATGACCAGAACAAATTGGACATCTATCGCCCTCTTTAATATTTTTAATATCTCCTGATTTGAAATATTCAAAGTCTTTAACATTAACATTTTTAAAGTGATAATCAGATTTATTAGCTCCTACTATAAAGTTAGACATTTTAAGAACTTCTGAATCAATTACAACTGGTATTTTAAGTCCAACTGGTCCAGCATATCCAACTTTAGCATTAGTTGCCGCTATAACATCTTCAGCTTCAGCCATCTCAAGTTCTGTAACACCTAGTAACTTAACAACTTTTGTTTCATTAACATCACGATCAGCTCTTACCATACAAGCATATAAGTTATCGCCTGATTTATAAATCAATGTTTTAACAAATTTACTTGATGGAAGTCCCATTAGTGCAGTTACTTCTTCAATTGTTCCAGCATTAGGTGTATATATTTCTTCTTTTTCTAGTTCTTCTTCTTTTTCAATATCATCATCAACACAAGCACTTACCTCGATATTTGAGGCATAACTACAGCTGTCGCAAAGAACAATTGTGTCTTCTCCAATATCTGCAATTGCTTGAAACTCTTCTGATAAAATTCCACCCATTGCACCAGTATCAGCCGTTACAATTTTATAGTTTAAACCAATTCTATCAAATATTATTTTGTACGCATTAAACATTTTCATGTAGGCTACATCAAGCCCTGCTAAATCAACATCAAAACTATATGCATCTTTCATAATAAATTCACGAATTCTAATTAAACCATATCTTGGTCTTGGTTCATCACGATATTTTCTTCCAATTTGGTATAAATTAAATGGTAGATCCTTATATGATTGAATTGCCTCTTTTGCAGAAACTGCAAATAATTCTTCGTGGGTTGGTCCTAGTAAATAACCACGATTAAAACGATCTTTTAATCTAAAAATACCTTTTCCAAAAACGTCTAATCTTTCTGTTTTAATGTAATAGTCCTCAGGAAGCAATGATGGCATGATAAGCTCAGTAGCTCCTGCTCTATCCATTTCTTCTCTAACGATTCCTTCAATTTTTCTTATTATTCTGTAACCTAAGGGGTGGTATGAATAAAGTCCATTTCCAGTTTTTTTAATCATTCCACTTCTAACAAGTAATTTACCACTTGTTGAATCTTCACTTTTCACATCTTCCCTAAAAGTGTAAAAAAAGTTTTTGTTTAATCTCATACTCTCACTCCTTATTCACAAATTATAACACGAGATCTATTAAAAATAAATAAATATGCTTGTTTTTAATAAAAAAAACGCTTATTGCGTTTTAAAAATATTGTTTATACCAAACTAAGAAAGAATAAATCGTCCATATTTTTCGACTATTATCTACTTTTTCTTCAAAATGATCATTTAATAGTTTTAATATATAACTTACATTAAAGAATTTATTAGCAGAGACAAACTCTTTTTTTATGATATCGTATTGTTCTTTATTTTTAAGCCATTCTCTCAAAGGAACAGGAAAACCTAATTTATCTTTGTTAGCTACAACATCATCAAGTAAACGATTTGCAACTTTTCTAAATGCTATTTTAGTTGTTTTTTTATTTACTTTATATTTTGTTGGTATAGTAGTTCCCATTTCAATAACTTTTTTATCTAAAAATGGAACTCTAACCTCAAGTGAGTTGGCCATACTCATTTTATCTGCTTTTAGTAAGATGTCTCCAACTAACCAAAAGTGATAGTCCATATATTGCATTTTTACAACATCATCCATATTTTTTACTTTTTCATAATATGGTTTAGTTAAATCTTGATAATTATAATCACGCAAATCTTCGCTTAAAACATTTCTTTTTTCTTCTGCATCAAATATATATGCATTACCTACATAACGTTCTTCAAGCGTCTGACCTCTTCTAACCAACATGTTTAAACCACGAACTGCTGGAAGTTTTTTAGCTAATTTTCCAATATTTTTTTTAACAGGATGTGGCAATTTGTTATAAAGTGGGAAAAATAAAGGTTCTTGATACATTTTATATCCACCAAATATTTCATCGGCACCTTCTCCTGATAATGCAACTTTAACATGTTTTGAGGCCTCTTTAGCGACAAAGTAAAGTGCTACTGCTGATGGATCAGCTAGGGGCTCATCCATATGGTATTGGATTTTGGCAAAATTTTCAAAAAACTCTTCTTTAGAAATTGTTTTGCTAATGTTTTCAACACCTATTTTTTTAGAAAGATCCTCAGCATATGGTATTTCACTGTATTTTTTTTCTTCATATCCAACTGTAAACGTCTTATCTACTTTGCTTCTTGTTGCAATATATGATGAATCAACACCACTTGATAAAAATGATCCTACTTCAACGTCGCTAATTTTATGAGCTTCAATTGAATCTTCTAATTCTTCTTCAATTCTTTTTTCAAAGTACTCTAAGTCTTTACTATTGTCTGGTTTGAACTCTATTTCAAAGTATCTATTTACTTTTAATTCACCATCTTTATATATAAAGTAATGTCCGGGCAAAAGTTTGTATACATTTTTGAAAAATGTTTCACTCCCAGGTGAATATTGAAAAGTTAAATAATGGTTTAACATTTTTAAGTTTAATTCTTTTTCAAATAAATCATGTTCTAAAAATGATTTGATTTCTGAACCCCACATAAAGCAATCATTCATTGTAGCATAATACATGGGTTTTATTCCAAAGTGATCTCTTGCAACAAAAACTTCTTCTTTTTCGATATTATAAATTGTAAATGCGAACATACCACGAAGTTTGTCTAAAATTTTCACTCCATATTCTTGATAACCAATTAAAACAACTTCTGTATCTGATGTTGTCTTAAAGTTATAGCCAAGTCTAATTAAATCATTTCTGATTTCTTTATAATTATAAATTTCACCGTTAAAAACGATAACCATATTGCCATCTTCTGTGTAGATGGGCTGGTCACCGGATTTAAGGTCAATAATACTTAGTCTTCTAAATCCTAGTGCAATATTTTTATCAACAAAAAAACCATCCGAATCTGGACCACGATGGGCTATTTTATCGGACATTTTTTTTATTATTTCTTTTTTGTTTTTATTTTTATCAACAAACCCAACTAATCCACACATATTAAACTCCTAATTGAAAAATCTTTCGATTTCTTCTTTTGCTGTTTCCGCACTATCAGAACGATGAATTACATTAAAACCAGTGTTTGTAACATAATCTCCTCTAATAGTTCCAGGTTGGCATTCATTCCACTGTGTCGGTCCACATAAAATCATCATCGCCTCAATTGCATTTTCACCTTCAACGATCATTGCAAGAACAGGTCCTGATGTCATGTTTTCTAAGATTTCTGGAAAAAACGGCTTTGAAACTATATGAGCATAGTGCTCACGCACTAATTCTTCTGACAAAGTCATTGTCTTCATCTCACTAATTTTAAGTCCTTTTCTTTCAATTGGATTTATAATATCCCCAATAACATTTCTTTTTAAGGCCTCGGGTTTTAACATTACATAAGTTTTTTCCATTTATATTACCTCCAATACCATTTTACACAAAAAAAACTAAAATAACAACACATTTTAAAATGATAATGGCTTAGAATGTAAAGAAAAAAGAACTACCTAGTTCTTTTCTTTCCACCAGCAATATCTTCTAGTGCTCCCATGCTTTCAAGTTCGTCTAATGTTTTAGTTTTATATATTTCTTCAAAGTCTTTTTGTCTATAAAGATTCTCTAAATCTTCATCACCAAAATCAACTATTTTATCTTCTACTTTTTCATATGTTTGATCTTCAATGTCTTTAAAATATATTTCGTATTTTTTTTCTAAAAATTGATATTTTTCAAGTCCTACTAAAAGTCTTCTCATTACTTTATAATTTGAAAGCTCTTTAATTAATTTTTGCTCTTGAAATCTTTTATTATCATAAACAACATCAATTAATAATTTTTTTAATCTTTTATTAATTAAGTTATTGTCCTCAACATATCTCCAAACAGTTCCTTGGTGCATTTGTCTAACAAAATTAGTAGCAAATGGTTCTGCTTTTTCTTTTCTAACTTCTGTTTTTGTATCTCTTGCATAATCTACTAAATAAAGTTTATCGCTATAGACAACTGCTAATTTTTGAGTTTTTCCGCTTGCCTGATATTTTATATAAACTTGGGCCTTATTTATATTATCAATTCCACTTAAAGCTAATTCAGTTTTATCTAAACTTTCTAAAAAGTCTTTTTTATTATCAAATCTAATTGTATAGAGATCAATTCCGCTTAAAAAGTTTTTTTCTCCTACTTCACCATTGTGTTCAACTTGAATATCCATTTCGTGATCCCCTTGTTGAACGGTTAGTATATATCTTTGTATATTTCTTTTTACACTGCTCATATTAAATCACCTCAATCGCGTATTAGTATAGCAAAAAAAACATTAAAACACAAATAAAAGAATTGGAAACCAATTCTCTATTTAACATAAGTACATGAACTACATTTAATTCCGCCATTTTTTTCAACTAACATACTTTCGCACTCTGGACATTTGTCTCCAGTTGGTTTATCCCAGTATGCTGTTTTACATTTTGGAAAGTTATTACATCCGTAAAATATTTTGCCCTTTCTTGTTTTTTTAGCAACTATTTTGCCGTCACAATTGGGACAGTCTGTTATAACATCTGGTTCTTCAGTTTCAATAAATTTACAAGTTGGGTAATTGCTACATCCAACAAATTTACCATATCTACCTACTCTATATACTAAGTCGCTTCCACATTCAGGACATGGGCGCCCTACTTTTTCAGGCTCTTTTTTTTCTAATTTTTCAAAGGCCTCATCGAGTAATGGTGAAAATTTTGCATAGAAATCTCTTAAAACTTCATACCAAACAATATCACCTGTTGAGATTTTATCAAGATCATCTTCCATTCTAGCAGTGTATTCAACATTGATTATATTGCTAAATGTTTGTTGTAACTTATCAGTTATTTCAAAACCAATTTCTGTTGGATGGAATTGCTTGTCCTTAATAACAACATATGCTCTTGTTTTTAAAGTATCCATTGTTTTTGAATAAGTCGATGGTCTTCCAATTCCTAATTCTTCCATTTCTTTAATCAACTTAGCTTCTGAATATCTTGCTGGAGGTTGAGTAAAGTGTTGTTCTTTTTCAATCTTTTGAGAGAGAATAACTTTAGAATTATAATTTGCAAAATCTGGTATAACAACATCTTTTGTTTCTTCATATTCATTATAAACTTTTAAATAACCATCAAAAATTAATATTGAACCATTAACTTTAAATTGATAATTATTGTTTTCTAAAATAACAGTTGTGCTTTTTGTTTTAGCATCAGCCATTAAACTAGCAAGAGCTCTTGCATAAATTAATTTATAAATTTTATACTCATCTGGCGTTAAATATTTTTTAATCGATAAAGGTGTTCTTTTAATGCTTGTTGGTCTGATTGCTTCGTGCGCATCTTGAATTTTTTCATTTTCCTTTTTCTTTTTTTGACGAACAGTTCCAACATATTTTTTTCCGTGTTCTTTTTCAATATAAGAGAAGGTTTCTTTAATAAATTCACTTGATAATCTAGTTGAGTCGGTTCTCATATAAGTAATTAAACCAACTGTTTCCTCACCAATGTCAATTCCTTCATATAGTTTTTGAGCAATCATCATTGATTTTTTAGAATTAACTCCTAATTTAGTTGAAGCAACTTGTTGAAAAGTACTTGTTATAAAAGGCATTTTGGCCTTCTTATTTTTTTCAGCTTCATTAACTTCATCAATATTAAATTTATTAGTTAGTTTTTCTAAAACTTTATCAGTTTCTTCTTCATTTTTTAATTTAATATTTTTATTATTATATTTAACTAATTCTGCATCAAACTCAGGAAATTTTGCTGTTACACTCCAGTATTCCTCTGGATTGAAAGCCTCTATCTCACGCTCACGATCAACGATTAGTTTCAAGGCGACACTTTGAACGCGACCAGCACTTTTTCCATCAGTTTTCGCTTGCATTAATTTACTTAAACGAAAGCCGATTATTCTATCTAAAATTCTTCTTGCCTCTTGTGAATTAACTAAATCCATATCTAAATTTCTTGGATTTTTAATTGCTTCAACAATAGCAGTTTTTGTTATTTCATTAAAAACAACTCTTTTTGAATTTTCCTCAGTTAAACCAATCGCATCAAAAAGATGCCAACCAATTGCCTCCCCTTCACGGTCGGGGTCGGTTGCAATTATAACTTCATCAACTTTTTCAGCATTTTTTTTAAGTTCATTCAATACAGTTGATTTTGCTTTAGCAACAATATATGTTGGTTTAAAGTTGTCTTCTAAGTCAACTCCTAAACCGAATTTGCCCTTTGTTGCAAGGTCTCTAACATGTCCTTTACTAGATACTACCTTATAATCTGGACCAAGAAATTTTTCAATTGTTTTTGACTTAGCTGGCGACTCAACGATAACTAATTTTTTAGGCACTAAACCACTTCCTTCAATCTTTATAATTTATACACTAATATTTTGTCAATGTCAAATGTGTTTTACTTTACTATTTATTTTTAGTATAATTAATGAGGTGATATTTTTGAAAAAATTATTAATTAAAACTATTAAACTTTACCAAAAAGTACCTGGTAATTTTCATAATAGTTGTAGACATATTCCAACCTGTTCTAATTATGGAATTGAGGCCATTGAGCACTATGGAAGTTTAAAGGGGGGTTATATGACTTTTAAAAGAATTCTAAAATGTAACCCATGGGGTACTTCTGGATATGATCCTGTTATAAAAGGAGATGACAAAAAATGAAAAAACTAATTATAATTATGTTTTTATCTTTATTCTTAACTGGTTGTTTTAACACTGAAAGACAAGAAGAATTAGATATATATACAAGCATTTATCCAATTGAGTTTGCAACAAGAAGAATGTATGGCCATAACAGCAATGTTAGAAGCATATATCCTGATGGAGTTGACATTTATGAATATGAATTAACTGAAAAGCAGATTGAGGACTATAGCGTTGGAGATTTATTTATTTTTAATTCTCTTTCACGAGAAAAGGATTATGTTATTCCAATGTATTTAAATAATAAAAACTTGAAGATTATCGATGCTGTTGAAACAATTGACACAACGCATGCTTTTGAAGAAATTTGGCTTAATCCTTCTAATTATTTAAAGCTAATTGCAAATATAAAAGAAGGTCTTTTACTTGAAGTTAGTAATCATTATTTGAGAAACGAAATAATTGAAAATTACGAAGAATTACGACTTGAGGTTTCCAATATTAGCGCTACTTTAAGAAGAATAAGTCAAAATGCTGAAAGCATTACTTTACTAGTTGGAACAGATACATTTTTGTTTTTAAATAGTTTTGGGTTTAATGTAGTATCTTTAGAAAATGTTGATGAGTTAAGTGATCGAGTTAGACAAGAAATATCAGACATGAAAGAAGACAAAACTTTAAAGTATATTTTCGTTGAAAAAGGATTTGTAATAACTGAATATATTGAAAATTTAATTGATGAAACAGATATTAAAATAGCTGAACTTCACACTTTATCTGGACTTGATGAAGATGAACGAAATAATGCTGAAACATACATCACTTTGATGAATAAAAATATAGATAAAATTAATATGCAATTATTTGATTAATTCATTGACACCATAACAATTATAAGGTAGAATTATAGTTGTTATTTGGAGCAGTACTCAAGAGGCTGAAGAGGCGCCCCTGCTAAGGGTGTAGGTCGGGTAACCGGCGCGAGAGTTCAAATCTCTCCTGCTCCGCCATAAAAAAAACAAACCTGGGAAACCAGGTTTTTTTTTAATATCTTGGATATTGAACTGAAACTTTAATTCCGTTTGGTTCTTTTTCTCTTAAGATTAGTGTAAGAGGCAATACTTTATTGTTTTTTGAATATTTAAAAGCCCTCATGCCCTCTTGAAAAATTTTATCTGAAACAGTCCATCCATCTTCTCTAGCCCATCTATCAAAAACAGTCCAAGCTTCATTTAAGTTACTTTCTTCATCATAATAAACCGTTATAAAAAGACTGCCTCTTTCTTGAAATTCAATTACTTCATAGTCCTCTATATTTTTACTAGTACTAATTGTTTCAGGAGGCTTGTGTTCCTTTTTTTCATACTCAATATTTTTAGTTTCTTCGCTTCTTTCCGGACTATGAATTCCTTCTTGTGAATTAGTTAATTTTCTATTCTCAATTGTTACTCCAAACCCAATAAAAATTATAAGAAATACTATAAGTAAATAGTTTTTTATTTTCAGGAATATTTCTTTTGATTTTAAAATAACTCGTTTTATTTTGCTCTTTGGAAGTTCT
>SKGW01000073.1 GCA_007117285.1 Bacilli bacterium | reverse complement strand
TGCCATAGTCATCATGTTTTTCTTCAACTTTGAACTTCCTATATTCTTTTTTAAGAGGTCTTCCATCTTCAAAAACAACCATTCCCGATACGGCAAATTTTCCAAATAAAGTTGAATTATCAAAAATTTCTATTCGACTTAAATTTTCTATTTTCAAAACATTCCCTAATTCATTATTAACATTTTCTGTTTTGTTTTTTTCAATTGTAAGCGTTTCTATTTTGTTTTTTAAATTGGATTTGGCATTCTCAATCGCCATATCAACCAAATACTTTTTTCTTCCTCTAATTGGTGTTTTAACATTAGTATTTAAATACGATTCAAGTAAACTTGTATTTTCAACATTAATTAATAATTCTTTTGGGATTAATTTGTTTTCATAAAATTTAGCAACATATCTAACAACTACATCTTCAATATCTCCAACAAGTTCAAAGACACTATTATTTGATTCAACTATTTTGCCACCTCTTATAAAAAAGACTTGGATGGAAATAAAATCATCTTTAGTGTAATATCCTAAAACATCGATATCGATTAATTCGCTTATTTCAACTTTTTGTTTTTCTAAAGTCACTTCAATATAATCTAATAACTCTTTTAATTCTTTGGCTTTCTCATAATTTTGTTTTGAACTTTCAAGCAACATTTCATCTCTGATTTTTACGGAAACATGTTTGTGACTGCCCTTTAAAAAACTAACAATTTCTTTTTCGATTTCTCCTATTTTTTTATCATCAATATCAAAAACACAGTAGGCCAAACACTGATCGATATGATAATAAAGACAAGGTTTTTTCGGATATGTTCTACATTTTCTAAGTGGATATATACGGTTTAGTAAGTTAACAGTTGTTCTTGCAGCACCTACATTAGGATATGGTCCATAAAGTCTTGAGATATCCTGCTTTTTTTTATCTAATCTTCTAATAACCATTAACCTCGGTGCTTTTTCTTTAGTTAATTCAATGTATGGATATGACTTATCATCACGGAGTAAAATATTGTATTTAGGTGAATATTTTTTAATTAAGTTCAATTCTAAAATTAATGCTTCAGTTTCATTTTCAACAACAATATATTCAATATCATCAATTTCAGAAACAAGTTTTTTTGTTTTTCCGAATTGGTTTTTATTAAAATAAGAAGCTACTCTTTTTTTTATATTAATTGCCTTACCAACATAAATAACAAGTCCGTCTTTGTTTTTCATGATATAGCATCCTGGTTTAGTTGGAAGCAGTTTTATTTTTTC
The DNA here is from genome assembly GCA_007117285.1 of Bacilli bacterium. Classification (GTDB taxonomy): domain Bacteria; phylum Bacillota_I; class Bacilli_A; order RF39; family UBA660; genus CSBR16-174. The sequence goes on along the minus strand of SKGW01000073.1, from coordinate 28,874 downwards.
CATAATATCACCTGATTTCTAACATTAATTATAACATAAATTAAGTTTTCTTATAATAGTTTGCTATAATATAGTTGGTGGTTTATGAAAACAATTAAAGAAGAAAAAATAAATGAAGTGATTCTTAAAAAATCAAAATTTATTTCAATTATTAAGCAAATAAATAGTATTGATGATTTTAAACTTTTTTTAGATGATATTAAAAATAAATACCCAAATGCAACTCATTATTGCTATGCTTTTGTAATTAATAATTTAGAAAAAGCAAATGATGATGGAGAACCGTCTAACACTGCTGGTCTTCCTATTTTAAACACTTTGAAAAATAATGATTTGAAAAATGTTGCATGCATTGTTGTTAGATATTATGGTGGTGTTAAATTAGGTACTGGTGGTTTAATAAGAGCTTACCGAAAAGGTGCAGGTGAGGTTATTAAAAATAACGTGATTGAATTATTTGAAATGGAAGAATTAACAATTGAATTTGACTATGAAGATTCAAAAGATATGTTTTTTATTCTGGATAAGTATAATGCTATTATTAAAGAAAAGGAATTTGATGAAAAAATTAAAGTTAGATTTGAAATAATAAAAGAAGAAGTTAAAAATTTGAAAAAAGAATTATTAAAAGCAACAATCATTTAATTGTTGCTTTTTAATCGTTCTTCTAAGAATGGCCATAAATCCGGAAGTTCTAGACCTCGCCTCCAACCAGCAATTCCTGCTAAGTCATATTTGTCTACTAAATCTAATCTAAGACCCATCGATCTTAAATCCTCATGCCAAACACGATGACGAGCTCCACCTTCTTCATACTCAAAATAATACTGACCTATATCCTCAAGCCATACTAACTCTAAATTTCTTTCACGAGATACTCTCTCTGATCTTGTCATGCCAATTGAAGTTGGTTTTACAACCAATTGCCCATCAATAATTTCTTCCTTCCATTTTCTAGTATAATACGGAACTCCTAAAATTAATTTTTCGGCGGGCACATCCACAAGTGTTTCAACAATTCCTTTTTCAACCCAAGGAAGCGAAGCAACTGACCCACTAACAGGTGAAGTTCCCCAATGCTCGTCATAAGCCATAACAATAAAATAATCAACTAACTCGCCTAAAACAGGGCGGTTATAAAATCTAGTCCAGCTAGCCGGAACATACATATCAACCGAAACAACTAAACCTTCTTTTTTAAGCATTGGTGTTAATTCTCTCATAAACTGAATATAATAAGGTCCTGTTTCTGATCTTAAAGCTTCAAAGTCAATATTAATTCCATCAAGTTCATAAATAGCTGCATAAGCTAAAATTTGTTTAATAACTTTTTCTCTTTTTAAAGTATCACTTAAAACATTATGAGTCAAAGTTGCATTAAATCTATTATCAAAAAGTGCCCAAACTTGATATCCATTTCCATGCGCCCAATCAACATATGCCTTAGAAGCAATTGATGTGACATCACCTTCTTCATTACCTAGGTAAAACCAAGTTGGTGAAATAACATCAAGACCCTCACTAGGAACTAAACGATGTTCATCAGCATTTTGTCTTGAATTTAATATTTGTTCCCAAACCATATTTATTTTTCCATTTTCAGGTTTCCAAGGATCTCTTCTAACAATTTCCCTCTCACCCCTTTTAAAAGTTTCAATCTCACCTAATTTTTCCTTCAAAACATAGCCAAAGTTTCCATTTTCACTTTTAACGTAATACCACTCCTCAACTTCATCATAAACCTCAACTCTGCCTGTTTCAATTTTTTCAAAATAAGAATTTCTAAAACCAGCTTCACTTTTTAAAGAAATTTTCTCTAAAACACTAGCTTCTTTTTTTTCTTCAATCCAAAAATCAATTGTTAAAATATTTTCATCATAAAGTCTAACTTCAATTTCAAACAAATCAGAGAAAGTTTCGATTGGAAGATAAGCAACATCATCAATATTCATTGCTGGAACATTTAGATTGAGTGGCTCGTGGTTTACAAAGTAATTAATTTCTTCAGTTTGCATTCTTATAACCTTATCTTCAGTTGTAATAACAACATTATTATTTTCATCATAAAAAATTGATTCATCGATATATTTTGCAATAAAATTAATTGGAAGCATTATTTCATTATCTACAATTAATATTTCATTTTCTAATTCAATTGGTTTCCCATCAATAAAAACATTAATTTGTTCCTCTTCAAATTCAGGAAAGAAAGAACTCGTTTCTGCTTTTTGAAAAACTGGCATAAAAAAAATAAAAGCTGCAATTAAAAAAAATAAAAAAACAATAATAAAATACTTTTTCATTAAACCACCCTCTCGCATTAAAATTATATCATTAAAAAAACTACTTTCCAAATTAAAAACATCTTTCGATGCTTTAATCAATTAAACTAAGTGAAACTTTATTTTTCTCTTTAACAATATCAATTACATAACAATCAACAATGTCGCCAACTGCTAAAACTTCACTTGGATGTTTAATATATCTATTAGTTATTTTAGAAATATGTACAAGACCATCATTTTTAAGTCCAATATCAATAAATGCTCCAAAATCAACAACATTTCTAACTGTTCCTTGAAGTTTCATTCCAACTTTTAAATCATCCATACTAAGAACATCACTTTTTAAAATGGGCTTGTCCATATTATCACGAGGATCTCTGTTTGGTTTTTTCAATGACTTTATAATATCTTCTAAAGTATAGTTATCAACATTATATTTTTTAGCCATCTCATCTATGTTGATTCCATCTAGCTTAGAAATAATATCTTCGCTACCAATCATTTCAATAGTAGAATCAAATTCTTCTAATATTTTTTTAGCAACATCATAACTCTCAGGGTGAATATCAGTTGCATCTAATATATTGTCTGAATTTAAAACTCTAAGAAAACCAATTGCTTGCTCATAAGTTTTGGCTCCCAGTAACTTTTCAATTTCTTTCCTTGAACCAATTCTTCCTTTTTTATCTCTAAGTGCAATAACTTTTTCAATTGTTTTTTTATTCATTCCTGATACATATTTTAAAAGAGAGGAACTTGCCGTATTAACATTAACACCAACCGCATTAACTGCTTTTGAAACAACAAAGTCTAATCTTTCATTTAAAAGTTTAGGAGATACATCGTGCTGATAAAGACCAACACCAATACTTTTTGGATCAATCTTAACTAATTCAGAAAGTGGATCTTGTAATCTTCTTCCAATACTAACCGCACTGCGTTCTTCTACTACTAAATCAGGAAATTCCTCAATTGCTATTTTTGATGCAGAGTAAACACTGGCACCTGCTTCATTAACAATGATATATTCAACTTTATGATCAGCTTTTTTAATAGTATCAGCAACAAAGACTTCACTTTCTCTTGAGGCAGTTCCATTACCAATTGCAACAATATCAATTTTATATTTTTTAATTAGTTCAAGAACAGTTTCCATGCTCTTCTCCCACTGATTTTGAGGCGCATGGGGATAGATAACCTTAATATCTAACTTCTTACCCATCCCGTCGATAACAGCCAGTTTACATCCTGTTCTATAGGCTGGATCAAGTGCTAAAATCATTTTTTCTTTTAAAGGTGGAGTTAATAAAAGCCTCTCTAAATTAGAGCCAAAATTATTAACAGCAACAATTTCTGAATTTTCACTTAATTCACTTCTAATTTCTCTTTCAATACTTGGAAAAATTAAACGCTTATAACTATCTTTAATAAATTCTTTTACATAACTTGCAACACTAGATTTAAAATCTTTAATTTCTTTTTGTTCTAAATATTCTAGCATAACAGCTTCATCAACATCGATTTTAACAGAAAGTACCTTTTCTTTTTCACCACGGTTTAGAGCAAGTACACGATGGGGTTTAACATTTTTAACGGGCTCACTATATTCATAATACATTTCAAATGTTTTGTTTTCATCAACAGCGCCTTTTTTTACTTTAGAAACTAAAGTGCCAGCAATGTATGTATTAACTCTAATCCATTTACGGTAGTGAGCATTATCACTAATGCGCTCAGCAATAATATGACCCGCTCCTTCAATAGCAGCTTCAACGGTTAAAACAGTATCGTTTAAAAAAGATTCTGCTTCTTTTTCTAAATTAATTTGACCAAATTTCATGATTAAATCAGCAAGTGGTTCAAGGCCATTTTTAACAGCTTCAGTTGCTTTTGTTTTTTTCTTTTCTTTAAATGGTCGGTACAAATCTTCAACATCAACTAATTTTTGAGCTTTCATAATTTGTTCTTTTAATTCATCAGTTAGCATACCCTTTTCATCAATTAAATCAATTACCGCATTTTTTCTATCAAATAAATTAACTTGATATTGATAAACCGAATCTATTTCTTTGATTTGTTCTTCATCTAAACCACCAGTTGCTTCTTTACGGTATCTTGCAATAAACGGAATCGTATTGCCCTCGCTCAACATTTCAATTGTTTTTTCAACTTGAACTTCTCTAACTTTAAGTGTAATTGCAATTTCTTTTATAATTTCTTTATTCATATTTTCTTCCTCATTTCTTAATAACTTTGCTTCCATATTTTTTATATAACTGATCAACAGTTTCATCTAATTTTTTATTATTATCTTTTTCTTTTATTTCTTCAAACAAAGACATTTGATAATTACAAGATGAAACAAGTTGTTCAACTTTAACACCAATCAATCTTACATCCTCTTTGTTCCAATTTTTTAAAAATAATTTTCTAGCCACATCTTTAATTTCTTTTGTTTCATTAGTGGCATTTTTCAACTTAACTTGATGACTTTTTGTTTTAAAAAAAGCATCTTTTATAATAATTCCAACAACATACGCAGAACTGCCCTGCTCTCTTAATTGAAATGTTACTTTCTCTATTAATTTATCTAATATTTTAATTATTGATTTTTCATCATATTCATCTTTTTCAAAAGTAGTACTACTACTAATACACTTGTTTTTGTCATTATCAGATACAACGACTGAATCATCAATTCCTCTAGCCATATCAATTAGCGCGTGAGCTCTATTTTTAAAATATTTCCTAAGTTTATTCTCATCGTAATTAGCCAGGTCACCAATTGTAAAAATATTTATTTTATTTAATAATTCACTTGTTTTTTTTCCACAGCCATATAATTCGTTTATATCTAGATTCCACATTTTTTCTTCTATCTCATCATCATAAATTGTAATAATTTTATTTGGTTTTTCTAAATCTGATGCCATTTTAGCACACAGCTTGTTATTGGCAATGCCGATATTTACAGTAAAGCCAAATTTTTCAAAAATTTCACTTTGAATTTTTTTTGCAAATTCCTTTTCATCACCATACATTTTTTTAACTGGCGTGTAATCAATAAAGCACTCATCAATTGAACATACTTCAATATCTGGTGTGTATTCCCTCAAAAATAAAAAAAGATTTTTAGACATTTCGCTATATAATTTATAATTTGGTGGGTATACTTCTAAATTGGGACATTTTTTTCTAGAGTGAACAATTGGTTCTCCAGTTACAACACCGCATTTTTTAGCAGATATTGACTTCGCTAAAACAACTCCATTTCGACTGTTTTCCTTGCCACCAATCACAGCTTCAAATTTTCTTATATCTTTAAACCCATCTTTTAAATATTCAACAGCAGTCCATGATAGAAAAGCATTGTTAACATCAATATGAAAAATTATTCTCATACGACAAATCCTATCATTACAAAAAATCCAATTATAAATGCAATCGTATTTATTAAAAGTTCTCCTTTTTTAAACTGCGGAATTAATTCAGCGAAAATTAAATATACAATCATTCCCGAAACCAAACTAAGTAACGATCCTAAAATAAAAGAATCATTAAAATAAATTGGATTGAATGCGACAATAAGTCCTCCTAATATTGGGGCGGTTGATGATAAAAATATTAGTAACACTGTTTTTTTAACATTCTTCGTACTTGCGTAAATAACTCCTGATATAAACATTCCCATTATTATGTTATTGATTGCAATTGAGAAAGTTAAATTAACTCCAAAATCAAGTGATGTAGCTGTTGCCGACATAATAGCCATTCCCTCAACTAAGTCGTGAGAGAACATTGTGAAAAGCGCTAAAAAACTTATCTTTACATATTTTTTTTCAGTTCCCAACTTTTCAGTCGGAATAAACCTTTCACTTGCTTTTAAAAATATTATTCCAATTAAAGCAAATGTGAAAATAAAAACAAAACTATTTCTTATTGTCTCGGTTTCCCTATATATAGAAAAAACTTCGGGCCATAAATTTAAAAATAAAAGCGGTATCATAATACCAAGGGAGAGACCAATTGTAAAATAATAGAATGTTTTACTCTTTCTGTTAAAAAAAGTAAATAAAGATCCTAGTGCAATAAAAAGACCTGCAATAACAGTTAAACTAAATCCAGTAATAAAATCCATATTCACCATCCTAACACTATTAATATCATATCAAAAAAACAAGCAAAAAGCACTCTTTTGGAATGCCTTTATTTAGGAATGACATTTATATTTATATATTTGATTTTTCGATCCACTTTTTTTATTTCATGTTTTAAATTCTTAATTCTTCTGTTAATAACATTTAGAGTTAACCTGCCCTCCATCTTTATTTCAAGATAAAGTTTAGAGTATGGTCCGTATTTTAAAATTGCCAATGTTTTTATTTCGACAACTTTTTTTTCTTTTAAAATTGTTTCACGAACTAATTTTAATCTTTCTTTGCACTCTTCTTTTTCACCAACAATATCACCAATATTTTCAACAATTATATCTAGTCCCGTTTTCATAATAAATAGTGCAATTACAACTGCTCCTAAAGTATCTGCATAAGAAAGATAATAGTTTTTATCTGCAAAATATGTAATAGAAACTAAAAATAAAACTACAATTGAACTTAGCACATCTGAATGTGTTTCTTTTGATATTGCCTCTATTATCATATTCTCTGTTTCATGAGATTTTCTAAAAAGATATCTTGCCAATATTTGTTTACAAAATATTACGAAAGCAATCACGGTTAAAACATATAAATTTGGTGTTAAAACTTGAACTGTTATTATATTTAATATTAATAGAACACCTATTATAATAACTAAAAATCCCATCAATATTGAAGTAACATACTGAATTCTTCCATAGCCAAAAGGATGCTTGCTATTAGCTGGTTTTCTAGAAATTTTATCTCCTAAAACCGCAATAAAATTTGTTAATAAGTATCCAAATGTATGAATACCATCAGCAACTACTGCTTTTGAGTTTCCAAGTACACCAAAAACAATTTGAAAACCTGATAAAATAAAGTTTGTTAGTATTGCTACATATATTATTTTTGACTCGTCTTTCATGTTATCACCTATTTACTTATTATAGATTATTTAAAGGTTTTTATCTAGTAAACTAATTTTTGATATGTAAAGAGAACATAAAGATATCTTATGAAAAAATAATTAATAAAACTCCAACTGTTCCAGTTATAATTCCAATTTTTTCTAAATTGAGTAAATTATTTTTAAGAGAGTACCTAGAAATTAGTACTGTTATCATGTTTGAAATTGCCGCGATAATTGAAGGGAGAAAAACGCTATATGACATTACTTGAATTATTGCAAAATTCAAACCAACATTAAAAATTGATTGTAATGAATATGTTGAAATTATTTTTTTAGAAAACATTATTTTCTTTCGATAAAAAAATGCTGCAAATAAAAATATAACTCCAAAAAATAGGTAGTTGACGAAGGCCTGGGAGAAGTATTGTTGGTTTATTCCGTGGTTTATAAAAACAGTTCGGCTGATCCCAACAAAAAGAATTATAAATATTGGACTTGTTGATTCAAAAAAATTTTCGCTTTTTTCTTCTTTTAACGGTTGATAAACAACTTTATAATTAGTTACAATTATTAACAATATTCCCATTACTGCTATAAAACTAAATTCTCTATTTTTAAGTACTAGATCAATTATATACGTTATTGGCATATTTAACATCATTATTGCTACAAATTTTTGAATTGAAACATCTTTTAAAAGCTTGTTTGCGAATATAGTAACAATTAAAGATGTAACAGCTATCATTAAAATTGAAATAAATGAATGAATGTTTTTTTCAAACCATATGTTTTTGTAAAATATTAAAGTTAAAAATATCCATGATATTAGAAATTTCCAAAATAATTGTGTTTCTAGACCATATTTTTCAATCGTATACTTATGGTGAGTTGTATTTAAAACGGCCATGACATGAGCCATTAAAATATATTCCAAAATATCATCTCCTACTATTCTAATAAATCATATCATTTAAACATTTTCATGTAAAGAAAAAGAGTTGTTTCCAACTCTAATCCATTAAATCTTGTTCTAAAACATCAAGTGGTTCTTCATCATATCTTTTAACAGATAATTCAAATTCTGCATTTCGATAATGTTTTGAACCTGTTCCAGCAGGTATTAACTTACCAATAATAACGTTTTCTTTCAGTCCTGATAAAGTATCTACTTTACCATGCAATGCTGCATCTGTTAAGATTCTTGTTGTTTCTTGGAATGCTGCTGCTGATAAGAATGATTCTGTTTCCAAAGAAGCTTTTGTAATACCTAGTATTACAGGTCTTCCTGTTGCTGGTGCTTTTCCAGCTAAAATCAATTCCTTATTGCCCTCTGTAAACTTATTAATATTTATAGCGGCACCTGGTAAGAAGATCGAATCTCCCGAATTAATTATTTTAATTCTTGAAATCATTCTTCTAGCAATTATTTCAATATGCTTATCAGAGATATCCTCTCCTTGAGCACGATATACTCTTTGAATTTCTTTTAAGATGTATAACTGAACTGTAATTGGATCTGTTGCTGATAATAATTCTTTTAAACTTTTTGTACCTTTAGTTAAAGATTCACCAGCTTTAACAACTTGGTCCTCTTTTACTATTGGAACTCCGAAAACTCCATATTGAGTTTCATGTTTAATTGTTTCAACATCATTAGTTACACTAATTATATATTGATTTCCATTTTTAAGTATTTCAGTAACTTTTCCATCTATTTCAGCAATAGTTGCTTTTCCCTTTGGTGTTCTAGCTTCAAATAATTCTTGGACACGTGGTAAACCTTGAGTAATATCCTCACCGGCAACACCACCTGTATTAAATGTTCTCATTGTCAGCTGTGTTCCTGGCTCACCAATTGATTGTGCTGCAACAATACCAACTGCTTCTCCCACTTCAACAATTGAACCGGTAGCTAAGTTACGACCATAACAATGCTTACAAACTCCGTTTTTAGTTCGGCATGTCAATACGCTTCTAATCGATAGTTTTGTAACTCCAGCTTTAATAATTTTATCTGCAAGTTGCTCGGTAATGTATACATTACGATCAACTATAACTTCTTTTGTTTCTGGATGAATAACTTTTTTACTTGTATATCTTCCTAAAATTCTTTCATGAAGACCTTCGATAATTTCATCACCAATTTTAAAATCTTCAACAATTATTCCTGTTTCTGATTTACAATCATCTTCACGAACAATAATATCTTGTGAAACATCAACTAGTCTTCTTGTTAAATATCCAGCTTCTGCTGTTTTTAGTGCAGTATCCGCTGCACCTTTTCTAGCACCATGCGTTGATAAGAAGAATTCGGCAATGTTAACACCTTCAGCAAATGATGATATAACTGGTATCTCAATATGAGTCATATTTGGTTTGGTAAATAAACCACGCATACCAACTAACTGAGTATAACTCGATATACTACCACGAGCTTTTGAAGTTATCATCATTGAAATTGGATTTTCACTATCTTTTTTAACCATTTCATCTAATTCTTCAGTGATTAAATCTTTAGTTGCAGTCCACTCTCTAACAACGCGACTATGTCTTTCTTCTTCAGTAACCAAACCTCTTTTAGCTTGTTTATTGATTTTATCAACGCGTTCTTGAGTTCCTTTGATTAATTCACCTTTTTTCTCGCTTTCCTTTAAATCAGACATCGAGATTGAAATTCCTGAAATTGTTGAAAATTTAAATCCAATATCTTTCATTTTATCGAGTAAAATAGATGTTTCTGTTGTTTGATATCTTTTGTATATCTGAGCAATTATTTTACTTAAAGAACCTTTATGTAGCGGATCTAGTAAAGGCATCTTTTCTATTTCTTCTCTAATATTTTTGCCTTGTTCTATAAAATATTTAGAAGGTGTCATTCCTTCGATATTCTCTTTTGATCCGTCATTAATATATTGGAATGTGTCTGGGAATATTTCGTTAAAAAGTAATTTACCCACCGTTGTTACTAAATATTTATTTTTGTAATCATCTGGGAATAATTTATACTTAAACGATGAAACAGGAACTGCTATTCTTACGTGAAGTGTAATTTCTTTTCTTTCATAAGCCATAATTGCTTCATGACTACTTTTGAAAACTCGTGCTTCAAAAGCTTGTCCTTTTTTCTCAATTGTTAAATAGTAATTACCTAAAACCATGTCTTGCGATGGTGTAACAATTGGTTTACCATCTTTTGGACTTAGTATGTTATTTGCACCAAGCATTAAAATTCTTGCTTCTGCTTGAGCTTCATTACTAATTGGAACGTGAACAGCCATTTGGTCTCCATCAAAGTCTGCGTTATAAGCTGCACACACAAGTGGGTGCAATCTAATTGAACGACCTTCGATTAGTTTGGGCTGGAAAGCCTGGATTCCAAGTCTATGTAGAGTTGGTGCTCTATTTAATAGAACTGGATGTTCTGCTATTTTTTCTTCAACAATATCCCAAACTCTTGAATCTTGAGATTCAATCATTCTTTTTGCTGATTTTATATTAGTTGCAATTTCTTTTTCAACTAGACCATTTATTACATAAGGTTTAAATAATTCTAAAGCCATTTCTTTAGGTATTCCACACTCATACATTTTTAAGTTAGGTCCAACTACGATAACCGAACGACCTGAATAGTCAACACGCTTACCTAGTAAGTTTTGTCTAAATCTACCTTGCTTACCCTTAAGTAAACTAGAAAGTGATTTTAATGGACGGTTTCCTGGTCCTGTAATATTTCGACCACGACGACCATTATCAAATAGAGCATCTACTGCTTCTTGTAACATTCTTTTTTCATTTTGAATGATAATTGAAGGTGCTCCTAGAGTAATTAGTTTTTTCAAACGATTGTTTCTGTTAATTACTCTTCTATATAAATCATTTAAGTCACTTGTTGCAAAGCGTCCACCATCTAATTGAATCATTGGTCTTAATTCTGGTGGGATTACTGGAAGTGCCGTTAAAATCATCCATTCTGGACGGTTTTTTGATTCGTGAAAAGCGATTAAAACGTCTAATCTTTTTACTAATCTAATTCTCTTTTGAGATGTTGAATCCTTAATTGCTTCGATATCTATTTTGATTTTTGCTACTTCTCCATCAATATCAACTTGTTCTAGTAATTCTTTGATTGCCTCAGCACCCATTCCAACTCTAAAAGTGTTTCCATATTTTTCATAATATGCACGATATTCTTTGTCGGAAATTGTTTGTTTTTTCTCTAGTGGTGCTGCACCTGGATCTAAAACGATATATGATGCGAAGTATAAAACTTCTTCTAGTTCACGAGGCGAGACATCAAGAACCAGTCCCATTCTCGATGGAACTCCTTTGAAAAACCAAATATGTGAAACTGGTGTTGCAAGTTCAATATGCCCCATTCGCTCACGACGAACTTTTGCTCTTGTTACTTCAACTCCACAACGATCACAAATTATGTTTTTATATCTTAATCTTTTATATTTACCACAGTAACATTCGTAGTCCTTAGTAGGTCCGAATATTTTTTCACAATAAAGACCGTCTTTTTCTGTTTTTAAAGTACGGTAATTTATTGTTTCTGCTTTTGTTACTTCTCCATAAGACCATTCTCTTATTCTTTCAGGTGAAGCAATGGCGATTTTTAATCCTTCGAATTTGTTTACATCCATTATTAAATCGCCTCCTCTTCATCTGTTTCTTCTTGAATTTCTTCTTCATGAGTATGCTCTTCGTGATTGTGTGCCACGTGTTGTTCTGCTTGAATTCTGGCTGCTTTTTCATCTTTTTCTCTTAGTAGCTTGGCCTCTAGCTCTGAAACATCAACTGTTGCATCTTTTTCTGATTCTTCTAATTGTTTCAAATCAATATTTCCGCCATCTTCGTTAATAACATTAACATCTAAACCAAGAGCTTGGAATTCTTTCATAAGAACTCTAAATGATTCAGGAATTCCTGATTTTGGAACTGGTGTTCCTTTAACCAGTGCTTCATAAGTTTTAACACGACCAATTACGTCATCTGATTTTGAAGTCATCATTTCTTGAAGAACATGAGCAGCTCCATAAGCGTATAACGCCCAAACTTCCATCTCTCCAAATCTTTGACCACCAAATTGCGCTTTACCACCAAGTGGCTGTTGCGTAACTAATGAGTAAGGACCTGTTGATCTTGCGTGAAGTTTATCATCAATCATATGATGTAATTTAATCATATACATAACACCTGTTGCGACTTCGTTTTCAAACGGCTCTCCGGTACGACCATCATATAATGTGATTTTCCCAGTTTCGCTTAACTTAGCATCTTTTAGTGCTTCAACGATTTCTTCTCTATTTGCACCAGAGAACGCTGGTGTTGCAACATGAATGTTTAATTCTTTCGCCGCTAGACCTAAATGCATCTCTAAGATTTGTCCAATATTCATACGTGAAGGAACCCCTAGTGGATTCAATAAAACATCTACTGCTTTTCCTTCTGCGTCGTGTGGCATATCTTCTTCAGGTAATATTAGTGAAATAACACCTTTGTTACCGTGTCGACCAGCCATCTTATCTCCAACATTGATTTTTCTTTTTTGAGCTATATAAACACGAACCATTGTTGAAACTCCAGCTGGTAGTTCATCAGTATCTTTTTTAGTAAAGACTTTTACTTCATGAACGATACCACCACCACCGTGCTGAACTCGAAGTGAAGTATCTCTAACTTCTCTTGCTTTTTCACCAAAGATTGCATGCAATAGTTTTTCTTCTGCTGTTAATTCAACCATTCCTTTTGGAGTTACTTTTCCAACTAGAATGTCACCATCTTTAACTTCTGTACCTACTTTAACAATTCCAGATTCATCAAGATTTTTTCTTGCTTCTTCACTTACGTTTGGAATATCTCTTGTGAATTCCTCTGGACCTAATTTAGTCTCACGGCACTCTATTTGATGATCATCAATATGAATTGATGTATAAACATCATCTTTAACAAGTCTTTCATTTAGGATGACAGCATCTTCGTAGTTATAACCATCATAGTTCATAAATGCAACTAAGACGTTTTTACCAAGAGCCATTTCACCCATTTCAGTACTTGGTCCATCAGCAATAACCATATCTTTTTTAACTTTTTCGCCTTTTTTAACGATTGGTATTTGATGATAACAAGTTCCTTCGTTACTTTTTTCATAATTATCAAGTGGATATATATCGACACCTTTTTTGTTTTTAACAACAATTTTTTTAGCATCTATATAATCAACTACACCATCTGCTTTTGCAAGAATTACAGCTCCAGAGTCACGTGCTGCAATTGCCTCTATTCCGGTACCAACAATTGGTGCTTCACTTTTAAGCAGTGGTACTGCTTGACGTTGCATGTTAGCTCCCATAAGCAATCTTTTCCCATCATCGTGCTCTAGGAATGGAATTCCACTTGTTGTAATTGAAATTACTTGTTGTGGTGAAACGTCAACATAATCAACTTGATCTATATTAACCATTAAGTTCTCACCACGGTGACGAACTGTTGATCTCTCACCTAAAAGATTTCCATCTTTATCAACATTAATTGCTGCTTGCGAAATGTAAAATTCATTTTCTTCATCAGCAGTCATATATTCTATTTCATCTGTTAATTCTTTATCGACAACTTTACGATATGGAGTCATTATAAATCCATATTCATTTACTACCGCATAACTAGCTAAAGCTGAAATAAGTCCAATGTTGTGGCCCTCAGGTGATTCAACTGGACATAAACGACCATAGTGTGATGGATTTACGTCACGCACTTCAAGTCCCGCTCTGTCTCTTGTAAGACCTCCAGGTCCTAGACAAGATAAACGTCTTTTGTTTGCAAGTTCAGCCATTGGATTTGTTTGATCCATAAATTGTGATAACTGACTACTACCAAAGAATTCTTTCATAGCAGCTGTTAAAGGTCTTATGTTTATTAATTTTTTTGGACTTGCTTCTGTTAGATCTTGAGTTGACATTCTATCTTTGATAACTCTCTCAATTCTACTAACACCAATTCTAAATTGATTTTGAAGCAGCTCTCCTACTTGTCTTACTCTTCTGTTTGATAAGTGATCGATTTCATCAAAATGACCAATTCCTTCAAGTAAGTTTAAGTAATATGATAATGATGCATATATATCTGGAATTGTAATTCTTTGTTCCATTACTTCTTGATCATTACCAATTATGTTTACAACTTTTTCCGGATCTTCTTTTGAGAAAACTTTAACTACCTGTACATTAGCGTATAAATCAAGTTCTTCATTAACTAATACTTTTTTTATGCCATATCCGTTTTTCATTATTTCTTTTATTTCTCTATAATTTTCTTTTGTAACTTTGTCGCCTTTTTTAAATTTGATTTTTCCAGAAACTTTTATGTTTTCCGCTAAAACGGCGCCAATTAATCTATCTGTTACATTAAGTTTTTTATTAAATTTATATCTTCCGACTTTTGCTAAATCGTAGCGAAAAGAATCAAAGAATCTACTGATTATTTGATTTTTTGCACTATCAAGAGTTGAGGGCTCGCCTGGTCTTAGTTTTGAATGAATATCAATTAATGCTTCTGCTGTGTTTTTATTATCATCTTTTGTCAATGTTTTTAATATATACTCATTTTCACCATAAAGATTTAAAATGTCTTCGTCATTTGAAAGACCAAGAGCTCTTAGTAATGTTGTTACCGGAACTTTTCTTGTTCTATCAATTCTAACGTAGATTACATTTTTTGCATCTGTTTCAAACTCTAGCCAAGTTCCTCTTGATGGGATAATCTGACCATTTATTAACTTTCTTCCGTTTTTGTCTGTTTCTTCAATGAAGTAAACACTTGGTGATCTAACTAGCTGTGAAATTATAACACGTTCTGCACCGTTTACAATAAATGTGCCTCGTTCTGTCATAATCGGCATATCGCCTAAGAATATTTCTTGTTCTGTAATTTCTCCTGTTTCGTTGTTGAATAATCTTGCATCGATTTTAACAGGGAATGCATAAGTCGCGTATCTTTCTTTACAACCCTTTATTGAATATTTGGGCTCGCCAAAACGATATTCACCAAATTCTAATGAAAGTGTTCCTGTAAAACTTTCCACAGGAAAAATGTCTTCAAAGACTTCTTTCATTCCTTCTTCAATAAACCATTGATACGATTCTTTTTGAATCGCTAATAAATTTCCAAGACCAATTGCATTTTCCGTTTTAGAATAACATCTTCTCTGGCGATGCTCACCATAATTTCTAACTGTATAAGCCAAATTTTTCACCCCTAAAACTAATTTTCAAAATATAACTGCACACAAAAAAGTAAATGTGCTACCAATTTATAATTTTAACAAAGATTTGTAAACAAGTCAATGCGATTTCGCAATTAATACATAAAAACCTTTGTTTTTACCGATTATTTCTATTTTGTAATGTTTTTCCATTTCTTTTATTGTACTTTTTGCACCTTGATCTTTATTTATCACAAACCATAACTCCCCGTTTGGTTTAAGATAATTTTTTGCATTGATTAGAATTTCAAACAAATCTTTTTTGCCAATTCTAATTGGTGGGTTAGTAACAATAAAGTCATATTTTTTAGAAATATTTTCATATTTATCACTGTAAAAAACAGATGCTTTAGTTTTGTTTAGGTCAACATTTTTTTTAGCTAATTCTAAGCTTCTTTCGTTAATGTCAATCATGTCAACATTAATTTTTTTTGCTTTGCTTAGGTAAATGCCGATTGGTCCATAGCCACAGCCAAGGTCTAAAACATCTCCATTTATTTTTTCTAAATTCAAATTTTCAAGTAATGTTCTTGTTCCGAAATCTAGTTTATCTTTTGAAAAAACTCCATGATCAGTTTTAAATTTTAATGTTTCTTTTCCAATTTTAACTATGATTGTTTTTTCATTACTTTTAACATCTAAATTATTTGTATAATAGTGATCCATGTAACACCTCTAATAAACGCTTAAAGCCCGCACTAATAAGTACAGGCTAAAATTATTTTATTTTTATTATTTTAATTCTACTTTTGCGCCAGCTTCTTCAAACTTAGCTTTGATTTCTGCTGCTTCATCAGTACTAACGTTTTCTTTAACAACGCCACCATTATCAGCGATGTCTTTTGCTTCTTTAAGTCCTAAACCAGTGTATTCTCTAACTAATTTAATAACTCCTAATTTACTTGAACCAGCATCTACTAATTCAACATTGAATGTTGAAGGTCCTTCGTCAACTGCTGCTGCCGCTGGTGCTGCAACTGCTACTGCAGATGGGTCCACACCTAATTCTTCCTTCATTAATTCTAATAGTTCGTTAAGTTCTAAAAGTTTCATATCTTTTAGTGTAGCAATGATATCTTCTTTTGTTATTTTTGCCATTTTCTTTCCTCCTTAATTATTTTCTAAATTTTGTCTATGTAAGTCTATGCATATTGCAATGTTACGTACGGGACTGATAAGTCCTGCTGCAAACATTGTAAGTAAACCTTCTCTTGACGGTAAACTTGCTAGTTTGTTTAAAACATTAATGTCAACGATCTTTCCTTCAACAATTCCTGTTTTAATTTCTAATGCCGGATTATCTTTTTTGAATTCCGAAAGCATTTTAACTGGTAGTACTGCATCTTTACCAAAAGCTACAGCCTTAGGTCCTTCTAAGTGTTCAGCTAGATCGAAGTTTAATTTTTCTAAAGCTCTTTTTGTCAACGTATTTTTGTAAACTTTCATGTCCGCATCGTTTTCTCTTAACTTTCTTCTTAAGTTAGTTAAGTTAGCAACGCTTAGGCCACTATATTCGAAAAATACAATTGATTCAGAGTTTTTAAAATTATCAACTATTTCTGAAACTTGTTCTTCTTTTTTAGCTATTATTTTATCGCTTGCCATCGCACACCTCCTTCAATAAACAAGTAAAAACCACTATGGAGACCCAAAGTGGCGAGGTTTCTTTAATAAAGAAGTCCTCGGTAGGATTATTAAGCTATAAAGCCCCCACTGTCTACGGTACTTGCCCATAAATGCATTATATCATATTTAAATATTAGATGTCAAAAGAACTTTTATCTAATTTAATACCAGGTCCCATTGTAGTTGAAATTGAAATTCCTTTTAGAAATTTACCCTTAACTGCAGCTGGTTTTGCCTTGATTATTAAATTTACAAAGTAACGAATGTTTTCTGTTAGTTGAGCTTCATCAAATGAAACTTTACCAACTGAAACATGTACATTAGCGTAACTGTCGGTACGATATTCAACACGTCCTTTTTTTACATCATTAACAGCTCTTGCAACATCTGTTGTTACAGTTCCTGTTTTTGGATTTGGCATAAGACCTTTCGGACCTAATACCTTTCCTATTTTTCCAAGTGCTGGCATCATGTCTGGTGTTGCAATCATCACGTCAAAACCAAACCAATTTTCTTTTTCGATTTTTTCTAACATGTCAGTATCACCAACAAATTCTGCTCCAGCTTCTTTTGCTGCTTTAGCGTTATCGCCTTTTGCAATAACTAAAACTTTTTTTGTTTTTCCAGTTCCATTTGGAAGAACTGCTGCACCTCTTAATTGTTGATCAGATTTTTTAGTATCTAAACCAAGGTTTAAGGCAAGCTCTACAGTTTCATCAAACTTTGCTGTTGAAGTTTTTTTAACTAAAGCTACTGCTTCATCTAATGAGTATCTTTTTGTTCTATCTACTAATTTAGATGTTTCAATATACTTTTTACCTTTTTTCATTTTTTCCTCCTTATGTGGTATTTGCGGATTTACCTCCCACATAGGTCAAGCCTATATGAATTATTCTTTATCTTCTGTTTCTTCTTCGTCAGTTGCTTCTTCGTCAGATTCTTCTTTCTCAGAAATAACTTCTGGTTCATGCTCTGTTGCAAGTTCAGCTTCCATCTTCTCTAATTGAGCTTCTCTTTTAGCTGCTTCTAACTCTTCTTGTCTTGCATGTTCACCTTGCTCAGCTAATTCCTTATCTGTTACACCCTTGATTGCAACTCCCATATTACGAGCAGTTCCAGCAACGATATTAACAGCACCTGCTAAATCATAAGCGTTTAAATCAGGTAACTTAATTTCTGCAATTTCTTCAACATCTTTTTTTGTGATTGTTGCAACAACTTCGTTAGCTCCTTTTGCGGAACCCGATTTAATTTTTGCATATTTTTTAATTAAAAATGCAGTTGGTGGAGTTTTAACAACCAAATCGAAAGATCTATCTTCAAAAATAGTTATTTCAACTGGTAAGATATCACCCATTTTATCTTTGGTCATATCATTGTACTTTGTACAAAACTCACCTAAATTAATTCCTGCAGGACCTAACACAGTACCAACTGGTGGCGCTGGTGTTGCTTTTCCGGCTGGAATTTGGATTTTGATTTTTTTTGTTATCTTTTTTGCCACGAAAACACCTCCTAAACTTTTCGCGTGTGGTCAAAATGCGCTAAATGTGGATTTATCCGCTCCCACTTTTATCTATATCAATAAATATAGCCTTTTAATAATAGCATATCGACTTTGCTTTGTCTACTATGCTTTTTGAATTTCTGTTAATTCTAATTCGACAGTTGTTTCCTGACCGAATAGATCAACAGATACTTCAACCATGTTGTTTGCAACATCAATTGTTTTAACTTTTCCATACATGTCTGCAAATGCCCCATTTATTACTTTAACAGAATCTCCTTCTGCAAGTTCATTTGAAATATCTATTCTACTCATACCCATTGAACCTAAAATTTTATCAATTTCAGCTGGTGATAAAGGAAATGGTTTTGTACCCTTACCAGATGAACCAATAAAACCAGTTACTCCCGGAGTATTTCTAACTGCGTACCATGCCTCATCAGTCATAATCATTTCTACTAATATATAACCCGGAAACATTTTTTTCTTTTTTTCTTTACGCTCGCCATCTTTAAATTCAATTTCAGTTTGCTCGGGAACAACAATGCGAAGAATTAAATCTTCCATTCCTTGTGCGTTTGTTTTTAATTCTAATTTTTCTTTAACTTTACTCTCGTGCCCAGAATAAGTGTTAACTACATACCATTCTTTTTCCATGTTACCCTATCAGTTTCATTATAGAAGATAGAACTATGTCAGTTCCTAAAAAGAAAAATGCAAACACTACTATAAAAACAATAACTGCTGTTGAGTATGCAATCATTTCTTTTTTGCTAGACCATTTTACCTTCCCTAATTCTTTATTAACGTTTGTTAAAAATGTGTTTATTTTATTCATAAAATCCACCTTTCTGGAGTCGTCTTCCCTGCACATAAAAAAGACCTTTGCGTCTCTATGAAAATAGTAACACATAGATCTTAATAAGTCAACTATTCCTCTGGTTCCTCTTCTTTTTCTTCAAAAACATTTCTGGATTTTAGAACTATTTCTAATTCGTATTCTGAAGTCAGTATAGAATCTGGTTCGATATTTTGCGAAACAACATAGCCATAACCGCTAATTTGCATTTCAATTCCAGTTAACTCTTTGAAATATAGAACATCTTTTCTTGACCAGTTTTTAAAGTTTGGAATTTTTATTTCAGGTTCTTCAGTCAGTAATATTAACCTCTCACTCGGAAATATTCTCGTTCCAGGCATTGGACGTTGATTTATAACTTTTTCTCCACTTCCAATGATTATTGGGTTTATTCCATTTTTCAAAAGGTTTTCCTTCACATCAACTAAGTTTTTATTTATGTAATTTTCAATTTGAAGCGATATGACATTTTCAGTTTCAGCTTTATCAAAACCAATTGCTAAATACTTACCTATGTTATCAATAACTTCCTTTGTTGCACGCGCCATTCCTAAATTTGCACTGTGTGCTGGTCGCTCCATAGCCGCGTATATTATTATTTCTGGGTTTTCAGCTGGAAACATTCCGCCAAAAGAATATATATAATTGCTTCCGCCCGACATATACGAGCCTGTTTTGGTGTTAAAAATCTGCGCTGTTCCAGTTTTGCCAATTACTTCAAACCTATTAGCTCGATATGCTGCACCAGTTCCACCGGTTTCGTTTACAACACTGTACATCAATTTTTTTAATTTATCAGTTGTTTCTTTTTCAACTACTTTTTCTTTTTCGGATTTGTTAACAAATGTGTATTCTGATGTGTTTGGATCAAAAATTTTATCGACGACATAGGGCTTTACTAAATAACCATCATTAGCAATTATTGATAATCCCTGTAAATGTTGAATTGCCGTTGTTGTCAAACCTTGACCGAAAGCAGCATTTGCTTTTTCAACTTCATTTCTAAATGGAATTGTTCCATTCGATTCCCTTGGAAGTTCTATGTTAGTTTGAGCTCCAAAACCATATTTTCTAAAACACTCTTCGAGTTCATGAGCTTTTAAATCTCTAACTAACGTGAAAGCAGAAACATTACTTGAATATTTATAGCCCTCATCATAGTTAATAATGCCCCATCCGTCTCTATTCCAGTCACTAATAACACGATCGTGTATTTCAACTCGCCCTGATTCGAATTTTTTGGCATCATCATATATACCGTTCTCAAGCGCGCACATATACGTAAATGTTTTCATTGTCGATCCTGGTTCAAACAAAAATGAGACAAGTGGATTTTCGTAATTTGTTATGTTTAGGATGTTCGGATTGTAAGAAGGTGTTGTTGCACTTCCTAGTAACTTTCCTGTTTTTGCCTCCATTACCGATATCTGAATCCATTCGGGACTGTAGGTTTCATTAACATCTTTAACAGCTGCTTCCAAAAATCTTTGAATGCTTGAATCAATTGTTAAATATATATCTTGACCGTCAATTTCATCTATTCTCATTTCATTAGTATCAGGAATTTTATGGCCGAATCTATCACGTTGATAAATTAATTCTCCATCAACCCCATTTAAGATATTGTTATACTTGCCCTCTATTCCAAGTTCTCCAATTATTTCATAATGTATTCTTCTAATTCCTTTATCATTAATTATATTTTCATGTCTTTTTGCATATCCAATTATATATGAGGCAAAGTCCCCGTTTGGATAATTTCTTTTGGGCTGGGGCATGAATGATATTCCCGGTAAGTTTAGAGCTTCGATTTCTCTTTTTTTAAGTTCACTTATATCTCTACCACCTGGACCAAGTTCAACTTGATAGCCATCTCTACTTAATAAGTTGAAAATTGTTTCTTCACTCATATTTATTAGAGGTGCTAATTTTTCCGCTGTTTTCATTTTGTCTACAACATGCATTGGTCTTGATGTATTAATAGTTCTACTTGAATCTAAGAAGGCAATTACTGTATATGAAGAAACATTCGATGCTAAATTCAAACCGTTTTTATCATATATTGTCCCTCTTTTTGCTGGCAGTATAATATTAGCTGTATTTCTTTGTTTAGCAAAATCGCTCATATCTATTCCATCTATTTCTGGTGAAACCGCCAAAAAAACCAGTCTCGTATATAAGACAAGCATTAAAATTACTATTATATTTATTGAGTTAAAAATCCTTTTTAAAAAAGGTGGTTTCTTTTTCGCCATAAAGCAACCCCTTACCTATTTACAACTATTATGTTTTCATTTTGATATGAAAGACCCATATCTTCAATTACTCTCCTCACATTGTCAAAGGAAGTGAGTTCGTTTACTTGCATAACTAAACTTTCATTTTGATTTTCTTGAAGTGAAATTTCACGGTTTAGTTTTTCAATAGACATACTATAATGTCCGATACTTGCACCACCGAAAATTTTAAATGCAATAACCATAATAACAGACAAAAACCCAAAAGTATACAAAACCTTTTCTCCTTTTGAAATTCTTCTTCTCTTCATGTTATCGCACCCTTTCAATAATTCTTAGTTTCGCACTTCTAGCACGGTTATTATCTTCTAGTTCTTTTTTAGAAGGTGATATTTTTTTTATTATTTTGAATTTTGGTTTCATGTTTTCAGGAACTATTGGCATTTTCTTTAAAGCAATATCCATCTCGGAAACTTCTTTGAAAATGTTTTGACATATTTTATCTTCTAATGAGTGAAATGTTATAACGCATAAGCGTCCATTTATATTCAACAATTCCAATGATTGTTTTAATGCACTGGACAATACTTCAAGTTCATTATTAACCTCTATTCGAATTGCCTGAAATGTTTTTCTAGCTGGATGTTTTTCTCTTTTATATTTTTCTGGAACACAACTTTGAATTATTTCAACTAATTCAAAAGTAGTTTTAATTTCTTTTTTTTCTCTGTTTTTTTCAATTGCTCTTGCTATATTTTTAGCATATTTTTCATCACCGTATTCGGTAATTATTTTTTTTAATTTTTCAAAAGAATATTTATTAACTACATCTTTTGCTGTCAATTCAGCACTTTGATCCATTCTCATGTCTAGTACT
Source organism: Bacilli bacterium (assembly GCA_007117285.1). Classification (GTDB taxonomy): domain Bacteria; phylum Bacillota_I; class Bacilli_A; order RF39; family UBA660; genus CSBR16-174. Next base: position 6,171 of record SKGW01000073.1, on the reverse strand, counting down.
GCATCTTGATGAAAACTAAATCCTCGCTCAGCCTCATCAAGCTGAGGACTTGAAACTCCTAAATCAAATAAAATCGAATCAACTTTTAATACATTTCTCTTTTTTAATTCGTTTTCTAAATCAACAAAGTTACTGCGGATTATTTCAAAATTTTTAAAATCTTTTAATCTATCTTTGGCTATTTTTATGGAAGTGTCATCTTGATCAAAACAGTATAAAAAGCCCTTGTTTATTATTTTTAATATTTCATAACTATGACCACCTAGACCTAATGTTGCATCAACTACAATACTAGTTTCTTTTAGGTTTAGTGATTCAATACTTTCTTCTAGTAAAACACTTATATGTTTCATGAAAAATCGCTGGCGAATAATGAATCTGCCATTTCAGATAAGTTGTCTTCATTTTCAATAATGAAGTTGTCCCAACTATCTTTACTCCAAATTTCTAATCGATCATTTACACCGATAACGATACAGTCTTTAATCAATGATGCATATTTTACAAGTGGTCCTGGTATTTTTATTCGTCCTTGTTTATCGAGTTCACATTCAACTGCACCTGATAAAAAGAATCTCATGAAGTTTCTAGCTTCTTTAATGTTTGGAAGTTTTTTGTATTTTTCAATTATATGTTCCCACTCTTTTTGAGGGTATATGAATAAGCAATTATCAAGACCGCGTGTTAGTATGAATTTTTCTCCTAATTCCACACGAAATTTAGAGGGAATTATCATTCTTCCCTTTTCATCGATGTTATGATGATATTCGCCCATAAACATATAATCACCCACTTCACTCCACATTCAACCACTAGTAACCACTATTTTACTTTAATAATATCCATTTGTAAATAGATTTGGTAGTTTTTTTTGTTTTTTTCACCATCAACTGTTAAGTAAAATTTGCAAATAAAAAACCAGAACATTTTCTGGTTTCTAAAATTTAATATTTTTTGCTATTACCCATTTGTTTTTCAAACATTTTATTGAGTGTTTCTACTAAGCCATCCATATCTCTATCGATGTTTGCATGCATGTTTTTTCTCATTTCTTCTACACCTTGCATAACACTATCTCGAAAGTCACCTTGATTGTCCATTTCTGATGCATATTGAGATCTTGCAATTCTACTTTCATGCATTGGGAAACTTGGAATATTGTCTTCTATTAACGCTATTTCTCTTAACACATTTGAATATGCTGTTGAATCAATATCGTGAAGACGATCTTTTTTCTCAAGAAGTTTTCGTCTTTGCTCAATTAATTGAGTCACTTTGTCGTCTTCTGACATCTCTGTTCTTGTTTCGCCACTTCTTCTTGCATTGGCAATTCGACTATCTAGAGAGGCCAGGTGCTCGTTTACCTCATCGTATTCTTCAGGTTTTCTTAAACGATCCTGCTCAAACATGCGATTCTTTTGTTCTAAAACTGTTTGTCTTTCTTTTTCTATCTTACTAAGATCAGTTTCTTCTTTTTCAACTGGCTTTTCTTCTTTCGGAGTAATAACCTCTTCTTTTTCAACTGGTTTTTCTTCTTTTGGAGCAATAACTTTATTTTTTTCTCTTAATTTTTCGGTTTTAACTAATTGATCATAAAGATTTTTTTGTTTTTCTTGAAATCCTTCAAGTGCCGCTAGCTTTGTATCTATATCAGTAATTCTTGCAATATTATCGTGATTAGAATTGTCAGAAAAAACTAATTTAGAACGCTTATCTCTTAAACTTTTCACAATATCATTTAAATCATGATCAAGTATTTTTGTGTTTAACTTACTTTCTTTAATCAAAACTTGTTCAGTCATTCTAATCTTATCATCGATCATATTTAAGTCACGAAGTAATTTTTCTTTTTCAGTTTCAGTTAACTCCGGTTTATTAGATTGAATTGTTTTATTCTTCACTAATGTTTCTATTTTTTCATATTTTTCGTTATAAGATGGAGTTTCTGGCGGGTCTATCTTTTTTTCTTCATCTTTTTTTGGTTTTAACTTTGCTATTTCAGACTGTAACTCCACAACAACTTCGTGGTACCTGCCCATCATTTTCATGCTGGTGTTATATTCTTCCTCAAGTTCTTTGTGTTTTTCATCTTTCCCATCTTCTTTAGCTTTTTTCATTAAGTCGGTTAATTCTGTCTGCTTTGCTTGAAGACTGTTCATTTTTTCCATTGCATCTTTAAGAGTTTTTTTGTTTCGCTCTAATTTTGATTCTTCAACTTTTTCTTCTTCAACTGGTTTTTCAACTTCTTTTTTACTTTCAACGAGCCATGCAGAAAACTTATGGTAAGGTTTTTTAATTTTTTCCACAGCATCTTTCGCCAATGAAAGGACATTAGCGCTAGAAAGACGAACTTTTATATCGTCGCCCATTTGAATAAAATTTATACCGTCTGGACCAGCGTAATATGGATTATCGCCGATTTTTTCTCCTACGAATTCTTCTTTCATAAGACCTCCCTATGCGGCTTGTTTAGCCAGTTCTTTAATTGTTGATTTAACCATTTCCCATTCTTCATCTGTTTTAATTTTTTCTAAAACATAAGAATCTTTATCTTTAACTAACGTTGATGCAAGAATTTTAATATTTTCTTTGTGTTTTTCATTAAAAGTATACAAAATGTACTGTTTGTTAAATTTTTCTGAAGTGAAAACAGAAATTACATCTGCTTCTTTCTCTTTGCCGTCATGAACAACTGTTATTTTTTTATTAGTAATCATTTCTTCAGTCACACAAACACCCCTTTAACCATCTCAATTAATTATAGCATAATTTTATTTGTTTTTATAGATGAAAACTATTTTTTCATATCAATTTCAGATAAAATCACACTGATAAAACCTTCTAATGATACTTGAGCTGTTTTTTCTTCACCGTATTTTCTATAACTAATCATATTTTCATCAAGTTCTTTATCACCAATTATTAATGTATATGGAACTTTACCTGTTTGCTTTTCTCTAATCTTGTAGCCCATTTTTTCATCTCTTGAGTCAACTTCAACGCGAAGACCCTTCGCTTTTAATTTCTCTTCAATTTCAAGAGAATATTTAAGGTGGTGTTCATTATTAACTGGAATTATACTTATTTGCATTGGTGAAATCCAAAGCGGAAATGCACCAGAATAATGTTCAATTAGTATTCCAATAAACCTTTCAATTGAACCATAGATTACACGATGTAACATGATTGGTCTTTTCTTAGAGCCATCTTTGTCTATATAGTGTAAATCAAACCTTTCTGGAAGGTTCATATCTAACTGAATCGTACCACACTGCCACTCTCTTCCAATTGCATCTAGAACTTTAAAGTCTAATTTAGGACCGTAGAAAGCTCCGTCTCCTTCATTAATTTTAAATTCCTTGCCCGCCTTCTCACAGGCACTTGCTAATGCTTTTTCTGATCTATTCCAAATTGAAATATCACCAATATATTTTTCTTCTGGTCTTGTTGATAATTCAATTGAATATTTTAAACCAAAAACAGAGTACATGCGATCAATAAAGTTAATTAAGTTAACAATTTCACTTTCAATTTGATCTTCAGTCATAAATAAATGAGCATCATCTTGAGTAAATGTTCTTACTCTAAAAAGACCATTTAAAGCTCCACTTGCTTCATGACGATGAACTAAACCAAGTTCTCCAACTCGAAGTGGAAAGTCACGATATGAATGAAGAGTATTTTTATAAACTAACATTCCACCTGGACAGTTCATTGGTTTTATTGCAAATTCTTTGTCATCGATATTTGAAAAATACATATTTTCTTTATAATTTGTGTAATGACCAGAAACTTCCCATAAATCTTTGCTAAGCATAATTGGTGTTTGAATAAATTCATAGCCCTCTTTAATATGCTCCTTATACCAAAAATCTTCTAGTGTTTTTCTGATAACCATTCCTTTAGGGAGCCAAAAAGGGAATCCTGAACCATATTCACTAATCATGAAAAGTTCAAGCTCCTGTCCTATTTTTTTATGATCTCTTTTTTTAACTTCTTCTAAAAAGTTTAAATGTTCTTTTAAATCTTCCTCATTTTCAAAACAAATACCATAAACTCTTTGAAGCATTTTATTTTTAGAATCACCTTTAAAGTAAGCACCACTTACTTTAAGCAGTTTAAAATGTCTCAACTCTTTAGTTGATTCAACATGTGGTCCTCGGCAAAGATCAATAAAATCATCTTGTTTATAGACAGATATTTTACCTTCTAATTCGGAGATTAAATCAACTTTATAAGGATCATTCTTAAACATTTCAAGTGCTTCATCTCTCGATAAAATTTCCTTGTAAATTCGCTTATTTTTTTTAGCAAGTTTTTTCATTTCTCTTTCAATTGCTTCTAAATCTTCCTCTTTAATAAAATCATCGCCTAGGTCGATGTCATAATAAAAACCTTCTTTTATAAAAGGTCCAACCCAAAATAAAGCTTTCGGATATAGATTTTTTATAGCATGCGCCATTAGATGTGCACAACTATGATTTAGTGGTGATAGCTTTTCATCTTCTTTAATATTTATCATTTTTTTCCTCCTTTTATATGCAAAAAACTCCCGATTAAAGGAGCGACGAGCGCGGTACCATCCTAACTTTTACTCAGTAATATAACGGTTTCAACCGGGCGTTTGCCTACTAAGTGAATAGTAATTGTTAAGTTGACATATTGGAATTTCAGCATTTTCCAACTCTCTACAATGTCAGTTGTTAACAATCTTGTTTCACCTCTACATATTTAATTTATTATATCACATTTTTATCTTTTTCTTCACTTTTTTATAATAGTAATCATTTTCCTCGGCAAATTCTTGAATCATATTTTGCTTTCGATTCATAAATTCAACTATTTTTTTTAATTCTTCTTCTATTTTATATATTTCATAATTATTTAATTTTGTACCTTTAATAATCACGTCTTCGTATAATTGTTGGTTTTTAAGTGCAATGAAGTTTCTAACGGGTGTTGTAACTTTGGCGTATGAGTCTAATCTAAGCGTCTTATGCCCGTTGTTTTGTAATGAGTACCATGTTTTAGTTTCATTGGCCAGGTTAGTTGTGTTTAAGGATAGTATGTCATCTACCGTTTTAATATCATTGCAAACTTTTTCATTGACGCAGTAAATAAACGGATTTCCAGTTTTTGAATAAGTTTTTGATATTGTATGATTTGCAAAAATTTTAATGTAATTGATTAATTCGTTTGAAAAAGAGTCATTGTTTAATACTGAATCGCAATAGTCCCTTTGCATCTTTATTTGATTTTTTCGGTTATAATAATTTTTAATCCCAGAATATTCTTTTTTCAAAGACGCCATTAATCTATATAGCTGTTCTGCAATTTGTTCTTCTTCGTGATCACTTTTATCAAAATTTTCAAAGGAGTAGTTCTTGTGGACTTTAATAATTGCACGGTGTGATTCAAATGATATTAAATCAAAAGCACTTGAAAATTCATACATGTGAGCAAGCACTCTTTTTTTATCTCCTTCTAAAAGAGATAAAATATTATAAGATAGTTCATCGGGAAACATAGGAATTACCGAACCTCTTATGTAAATGGACTGGCCCCTATCAAATGCGGTTTTTTCTAAAGATGTATTATTTGGAATATAAGAGTATGGGTTTATAACATAAAGTCCCATTAAGTAGTTTCCGTTGGGTAGTTTTTCAATTGAAATTGCATCTTCTAAACAGCCAATAGCAGTTTGATCAAGTGTGATAATTTTTTTCTCTGTGAAATCCTTGTAATTTGTTTCGGCATCAGGTTTGACGAGTTTCTGAACTTCTTGAAGTGTTTCTAAGTCAAATTCACGAGCTATACCATACTTTAAATTTAATAACTCAATCATTTCACTAGGTGTGTGGTTTTTTTCAACTAACTCTTCTTTCAAAAGTGACATGTATTTTTTTACAGCTTTTTTATTAGTTCCTTTAATTGATTTAATCTTCGAATAATACGTGTTGACCATTGAAATCATTTCATCTTTTTTTGATGAATTGTTAGCGATATGCGAAAGTATTTTAATGACAGCTAGTAAATAGTATTGATCTGAACCCGTTTTTATTTTTGTAATGAACTTTTCGACTAATTGACCATAATTATCCAAACAATTGAAATAGTCCTTGAACTCTTTTGGCTGTTTATTTGCAATGATTTTAAATATTCTAATATCAT
>SKGW01000052.1 GCA_007117285.1 Bacilli bacterium | reverse complement strand
GTCATATACATAGTAAACTCTGTTCTTCAATAATTTGTTTTTAGCTTGGTTAACATGAATAACCAATTGTTTTTTTTCTTCAATTTTAACATCATATCTTTTATATTTTTTTATAATTGATTTGTCATAATTTTCAATATATAAAAGACCATTACATAAGTATATACTATCTTTAACAAAGTGTTTAATATAGTTCTCAATATCATTGTAATTTACAACAATAAAATCAAAGCACTTTTTTTTATATCTTTTTCTTATTTTCTTAATATTAACTACTTCAGAAAAAAAGGAATTTTCAACTCCCACACCTTCTCCAAGGTGATCACAGTAAGTTATTTTATTGTTTTCCGAAACTTTTTTTAAAAATTTTTCATCAAAAGTTCCAATTAGTAATAATCGTCCAAATAATTTGTTGGTCATATCGCACCTCATTATATGAATTATAACATAAATTACCAAATAAAAAAACCCAAAAGATGGGCGCAATAAACGATAAAAACCTGATCTCCCAGGTGGGCATCACGTCGTCAACTTTAGGATTCCTACAGTCTAGTAGGCATTCAACACCGCTGTCGAGTTAGATTCCCGATCGTTTCTTACTTGTAGGTTTTTTTGAACTATAGCAACCCTATCTTTCAGGCTCTTTTATTATATCATGCTTTCATTATTTTTTCGAATTATAATCGTCTAGAAAATTTATTTTTTCACCATCTTTTTTATAGCTAATTAATGCATTTAAGTTGGCATTTTCACTGGTTTTAAATATGTTTTTACGGATATATTTATTTTTTTCTTCTAATGTTTTTATTAACTCTTTTATTTCTTGTCTTTTTGAATCATCTTTTTTACTTGTAACATCACAAGCGCAGTCTAAAAAACTAAGTTCATTGTAATTAACCCATCTAATAACATCTTTTTCATCGACAAAGTACAAAGGACGAATTAATTCAATTCCTTCGAAGTTATCACTATGCACTTTTGGCATCATTGTTTGATGTTGACCATTGTAAAGTACGTTTAACATGATTGTTTCAATTACATCGTCGAAATGATGACCTAAAGCTATTTTATTGCAACCTAGTTTTGATGCCATATCATATAAATGTCCTCTTCTCATTTTTGCACAAAGATAACAAGGCGATTTTTGTTTGTTAACAAATTCAAAGATATTTGTTTCAAATATATGAATTGGAACTTTTAGTAATTCTGCGTTGTTTTTTAGTTTTTCTATATTATATTTTGAATAACCTGGTTCCATTACTATAAATTCAAGATCAAATTTAAAAATACCATGTCGCTGCAACTCTTGCATACACTTTGCAAGTAGCATTGAGTCTTTGCCACCACTTAAACAGACAGCAATTTTATCGCCCTCTTTTATTAATTCGTATTCTTTTATAGCACGAACAAACTTACTCCAAATTTCTTTTCGGTAAGTTTTAATAATGCTTTTTTCTATTTTTCGATATTTTTCCATAAGATCACCTCACTCATTATATCATAAAAATAACACATGTTAATGTGTTACCTCTCCTATGTTCTCACTAATTTGAATGTTTTTATAATGACTCTGTTAATCTAATTTTATTTATTAATACTTAAATAATCATTCATTTCTCTTCACTGTATTCATAGTTTAATCTATTATTTTTAGAAATGACATTTTACTGTAAATTTTCTTCTAATTCTTTTTTTGCAGCTCTAGCTACATTACCACCAATTTTCGCCACAGTTAAATTTTCTTTTAATCCATGCGGTCTTTTTTTGCTAACCAATCTTTTTGTTGCCTCTTCCGATAAATCTGTTAGTATTAGTTCAATATTATCCATATTGTCTCTTAAACTTTCTTTTCTTAATCCTTTATATCTCTTATACTCTTTAGCAGTCATTCCAGACCATGTTTTATATATTTCATTAGTCAAAATTGCATATTCTTTTTGATCTTGAACACCATTCTCTTTCCAAACATTAGTGAGTTTTTTTCTTTCTTGCAATACTTTTATTCTTTTCGATATCCAAACCTCATCGTATCCTTTAATACGATATAAATCTATGGCTCGTTGTAAAGCAAGAGATGGATCAAATGTCTCATCTATTCTTTCGCTACCAAGTTTAGCCAACCATTGCTTAATTGGTTCAGCATTTTTCGATGGAACTGATTCAACTATTCTAAACATACCCTCAATATCACAAACATCAGTTAAACGATATTTACCATCTTGAGCTTTTAATTTCAACTGGTTACAGTTTGTAACCGTTTCATTTCCTTCTTCTCTTAGTCTAAATTTTAAAACTTTCCAACAGTTCCGTTCGCTTTGATAATTATTATCTGTCAAAATTCCAATTGTATCTATTATACTTATATAATATTTTTCGGCATCTTTATCCATACTGTTCTTATAGTTTCACTATCAAATATTTGATTAACTCGATTTGAACTAGATTGAAGCGTTTTTGAATTTCGTCAAATCTAATTAAAAACACTAAACATTTAAGTTTAGTGTTTAAAGTATGCATTAATTAAATTTAATCCCTATTTTCTCACCAATTTGAATGATTGTTTCTGCACCTTTGTTTGTAGTTTCAATTAATTCAGGAAGTGGAGTGATTTTGTTTTCTTCAAAGAGTAAAACAACTGTTGAACCACCAAATTCAAACATGCCCTTTTCATCACCACGTTTAAATGTTTTTAAATTATAATTGTTTATTC
>SKGW01000045.1 GCA_007117285.1 Bacilli bacterium | reverse complement strand
CTGATGATAACGAAACAGAAGAAGAAGAAGAAATAAAAAAAGAAGAGCCAGAAGAAGAATTTGATATAAATCAAGAAATTGATAAGTTTGTTTATAAAGAAGAAGAAAACTAAATTTTACTTTTCTTTTTGTTGTGTTATATTCAAAAAAATAGGAGGATAAAATTATTATGAGTAAGATTTATTTTAAAACTAATGATGGATTTACACTAATTGAATTGTTGGCTGTAATAGTCATATTAGCGATAATACTTCTAATAGCAATTCCAGTTGTTTTGGGAGTAGTTGAAGAATCTCGGTTAAATGCTTTTAAAATTAATTCTCTTATGCTTTTCAAGGCTATAGAGCAGGAGAGTATTATAGCTCTTACAAATGGTGTGGAAATTAATATAGAGAATTTAAATATTTCAAATATGAAAGATAAAATTGGAATTGATTCAACTAATTATTCGTATATAGAGGCAACAAAATTTAATGATCATATTCAACTATATATAGAAGGTGCCAACGCCTGGGGTGGCTATGTTTTTCATGGAAATGAAAAAGAATATCTGTATGGAAAAAAAACTCCAGAGTCGTGTTTTGTTTTTAACGAAGCAATTGGTGATATAGAAGATTACCTTATAGAGAATCGTGGTTGCACCGAAAACGTAGTTATCCCATCACAAATAAATGGTATTGATGTTGTTTCTATTGAAGCCAATAATTTCTGGAGAGCTTTTAATTATTATGGAATAAAAAGTGTTATTATCCCACACACAGTTACTTACATAGGAGCCGGAGCATTTCAAAGAAATGAAATAGAGTTACTTTTCTTTACTAACTCATTAGAGCATTTAGGAGAATATGCATTCACGGAGAATAATATTACTGAAATTTTTATTCCAAATTCAGTAACTACGATGCAGACTGGAGTTTTCATGCACAACAATATTTCAAAAATTTCAATTCCAATTGAGTTTACAGAAATTCCTAGGCGATTTCTTCATGATAATAGTATTACCGAAATTGAAATAAGCTCCAACATTACCGCTATTTTCCAGGATGGCCTAAGTGATAATTTGTTGACAAAAATAAGAATACCATCTACAGTTTTAACCCTGGATTACCAATCTTTAAGAGATAATAATCTCAGCACCATTATTATGGAGGGTTCGGGAACTACTGTTCACGGGTATGCTTTGAATGATTCAAATACGCACTTTAGAGACACATATTTATCAAATGGTGCCGGAACATATGTGGGAACACAAATAGGCACTTGGACAAAGGTTGATTAGAAAAGAAGAAATTCTTTTTTTTTTATTATTTGGTGTTATAATATAATTAGGAGGGAATATGAAAAAAATATTTAGTTTATTATTATTAGGTTTATTTTTGACAGGTTGTATGGAAGTTGAAACAAAAGTTACTTTAGGAAATGATGATACCGGAACAATATTTTATCGTGTAGCAATTGAACAAAATGATGACTTAGAAAGTGATGATGAGCTTGAGTCACCGTTTGAAAAGTATCCAGGTGCAGAAGTTAAAGAATTAGAATACGAAAAAAATGGAAAAATATATAAGGGCTTTGAAGCTATTGTTCCATTTAATTCATTAGAAGAATTAAACGATATATTATCTGATGGAAACGTTGGTGAAGACGACGCTGATGATATTGTATTCACAAGAGAAGATAACAAAGTAACTGCATCATCACAATCGAATATTGATGGATATGAAGAAGCTCAAGAATTTTTAGAAGCATTAGCCTTTGAACTTACCATTGTAATAGAAGGTGAAATAGAATCACATAATGCTGATGAAGCTGATGAAACTACAAATACACTAACGTGGTATACAGAGTCCTGGTTTAGAGACGGAATTAAATTATCTTATGTAACTGATGGTTTGGTTGAAGTTATACCAGAAGGACCAATACCGATTGAAGAAGAAGAAGTATTAGTGCCACTTCCAAAACCAGAAGAACCAGAAGAATCATTTGTTGAGAAACTAAACTTTCCAATAATCGGTGGAGTTGTTCTTGCTATTGGTGCTGGATTTATAATATATAAAAAAATGAAATAAACACGCAAAGTGTTTTTTTTCTATGATATAATATTTTTAGGTGGTAAAATGAAGAAAATAGTCGTTTTTTTAATATTTTTTAGCTTCATTTTTAAAGCAGATGCTTTAATCGTTGAATTAGATAGTTGTGTTGATGGTGATACGGCTCGATTCATAACAGAAAGAGGAGTTGAATCAACCAGATTCTTAGCAATTGATACGCCAGAACTAAGACCAGTTGAACCACTTGCAAAAGAAGCTGCTGATTTCACGTGTGATAAGTTAAAAAATGCTAGTTTAATAAGACTTGAGTTTGACGAAAACAGTGATTTGTATGATCGTTATGACAGGTTACTTGCTTGGATATTTGTCGATGATAAACTATTACAAGAAAAAATAATTGAAAAAGGTCTTGGAAGAGTTGCATACTTATACGGTGATTATAAATACACAGAAACACTTCAGTTAAGAGAAAGTGAAGCAAAACTAAAAGGAATTGGTATTTGGCAAGATGAAAGCGATTTTGAAGTTTTTGCAATTGGAATAACTGCAATTGCGTTCATGAGTATTACTAATTTGTTTTATTTTAAGTTTAAAAAAAGCAGAAAAAGTTATATTAATAAAATATATGATAATAAAAACGCAATAATAAAAACAATTTTTATTATG
>SKGW01000048.1 GCA_007117285.1 Bacilli bacterium | reverse complement strand
CGGTAATAGAGATTTTCTCAAAGATGAGAATGGCAATCCGTTGTATGAAGAAGTGTTTAAAGACGCAAAAGTTCAGAAAGCGCGTGAGGATAATCCGGCACTTCGAAATGTTTCAGATGATGATATTTGGGAAAGTTTGCCTGAGTCTGATAAGGATTTCGCGAAGATTTATTTGTATGAGTCGCAAAATGGCAATATTCAAGTTGAATCAGTTACTTATGACACATTTGCAGAGGAACAAAAAAAGCGCGGTATGACTGATTATAAACAGATTCAAAAAGAGTTTGTGAAAGAGCAATTACTCCCACAAGCGCAAGCATCACTTGGTCAATCACGCGTCTATGAGGCTAGATATCATGGCGGTTTAATGAACATTGAGAAAATAGCTAAGGACATAGACACTTTGACTGAACTTAAAGAAACACTTTCTGATGATCAGTACAGAGCAATAGCTCTAAATACTCTAAAGGATTATGGTGGCAGGACTGATATACTTGAAAAAATGGATACTGATCAGTTTCTAAATATATTAAAGAATAAGCAAAATGAAGAGAAGAACGAGATTTTGATGGGTGGGGAGTCTGGTGCATCTGGTCGAAGTCGTGCGCGTGAAGTTATTCGTCGTATTGAAAATCTTGATTCCCTTGAAAATTATGCCTTACATAAATCTCGCCAGTCTATGGCAGAACTGGGGTTATATGCAATTGAGCGAACTAATCGTATGAAAGAATTACGCCCAGGGGATAAAGTAAAACCTATTACCATTACACTAGAAAATATTTTTCCCGAAGGTGGATATGGTTCACATCCTGAAGAGCTTCGCGCACTAGTTGATGAGGGACGGGACGAACTCAAACAAGCACTACTCCAACAAGGGCATGATGAGTCTGAAGCACAAAAGCTTTCTGATCAGACGATTAAAATCACACTTGATACAGGTCACTTAAACATGTGGCGTAAGTATTTCAAGCGCCAGGATGGGGAAACCAAAGAAGATACTGATAAACGCTTTAAACAGTGGTATACTGAGCAAGTAGATGAGTTAGCTAAGAATGGGTATATTGGAAATATGCATATTGCGGATAACTTAGGGTGGGATGATTCTCACCTGGCTGCAGGACAAGGTAATGCGCCGGTTCGTGAAGTTATGGAGATTCTTCGACGACACGGTTATGATGATGTGGTAACTTCGGAAGGTGGGTTTGGTCGTGGACCTGGCGGTGAATTTGGACTTCAGCAAACGTGGAAACTTGCAGGCGCACATTTTACAAATTATAATGGGAATCAATTGGGAGATGATGCTTGGACTAATCCTGGTTCTACACGGTTATATAGTGTGATGGAGGGGTATGGTGGCTCAGCTCCTGGTGGCGGGTATTTCTCAGACATTCAAAAGCCGAACTTTATCTTTAAAGGCTACGCGCCAGATAGTGAGGACTGGCGTCCATGGTCTGGTACGGGTATGGAGTAGATTATCGCATATTTGTTTTACTCTGCCAAGATACTAGTATGAAATTAACAAAACGCAATGTTTTGTAAGTTACAAGGATTAATTCTTGATATTTTTTGCCATTATCTGAAGAAACGGGTCTGGTTTTTTTCTCCGTGATTATGATATGCTTTTTTGCTAGCATTAAGTTCAGACAGTGATGTTAGATGTGGTAAAACAAGACGAGATGTAATGAATTTACGCATATTATAAACGTATTGCACTAAATCTATTATATTGATAGTTTCACTTGCAAAATTGGAGTGTGCTTAGTATCCTTTTGCAATTTTCTTAAATTCTTTAAATGAACCTTTTATTGCATCTATGGTTTCCTGTTGAAGTTTTTTGTCACTCGAACCAACAAATAAAATAATGCATATGTCGTGATATATCAAAAAATATACTTTTTTCCCACCAATTTTCTTTTCTTTAAAAAACTCATACGTGAGTCTCTTCCCAGAGATTAGACCTTTCTTTAATTCATCAATGAACAAATCTAGCTCTTCAAGCTCAAATTTTGAGAGTAATTTGGTAACTTGTTTTTCGTTAATTAACCCAACTTTCAAACTTATTCAAATAATTCTTCATATGTTTGTGTGATTTCTTTAGATTGAATTCGTATCGTTTATGATTTAAATTCTGTATTACTTCACTGATTATTCTAAATACATATAAAGTTAGACTTATATTGCTATTGTATGAAACCTATTAATTCTGTTCCAGATATTAAAAACGAGCGTTTTTTTCGAATTATTGCGAATAGATTACAGTCATTAGACTCAGCGTTTGTCGGAATTACTGGTGCAGGTGGAGCTGGTAAGTCGACTTTGGCGATTAATTTGATGAACTATTTTGGCGAGGATAATGCACTTGCTATCGATTTAGATGATTATTTAGTTAGTAGAAGTGAGCGAGGCAGATTGGGTTTAACGGGATATCAGCCTAGAGCAAATCGTCTTGATTTAGCTCGGGAACATATACTTAGTTTACGAAGCGGTGCTTCAATACTTAAACCAGTTTATAATCATTCTAACGGGGAAAACACTGAAACTGAATTAGTTGGTCCTAAAAAACTCATACTATTTGAAGGAGTAACAACACTTTATCCTCAATTGGATGACTTATATGATGTGTCAATTTTTTTAGATGCTTTAGAGGAAACTCAGATTAAGAGTCGTATAGAGCGAGATGTAAATCAAAGAGGTTACTCTATAGAAGAAGCTTTAGCATTATATGAAAACTTAAAGCCGCACTATGTGAAATATATTGAACCAACAAAAGAAAAAGCAACAATCTTAGGGGAGGTAGGTCCAGATTATGTCATCCATCAAAAACATTAAACATGTAGTATTTGACTTTGATGGAGTCATAGTTGATTCAGAGCGAAAAAAATTTGCTGATTTACAAGCTATTCTTGAAAATCAAGGATATAT
>SKGW01000031.1 GCA_007117285.1 Bacilli bacterium | reverse complement strand
TGAAAAAAAGAAAAAAGAGAAAATATGTTATTTTCAAAAAAATGTAGTAAAATACATTTTTTTATTATATAATTATATAACTATGAAAAGGAGATAATATATGGAAAAAATTAAGTCTGATATTGAAATTGCACAGGAATCAAAGTTGGAAAAAATTGTTGAAATTGGTGAAAAAATTAATTTGAGTGAAGACGATTTAGAACTTTTTGGAAATTACAAGGCCAAAATTTCTATTGAAAAACTGAAAGGATTAAAAGGTGATGACGGAAAACTTATTTTAGTAACCGCTATAAATCCAACTCCGGCAGGTGAGGGTAAGACAACTACAAGTGTTGGACTTTCCGATGCTCTTTCCTTAATTGGCAAAAAAACAATCGTTTGTTTAAGAGAACCCTCTTTAGGTCCAAGCTTTGGTGTTAAAGGCGGAGCTGCAGGTGGTGGATATGCTCAAGTTGTTCCGATGGAAGACATAAATTTGCATTTTACTGGCGACTTGCACGCAATTACAACCGCTCATAATCTTTTAGCTGCTTTGATTGATAATAGCATCCAACAAGGTAATTTATTGAATATCGATCCGAGAACAATAACTTTTAGAAGAGTAGTTGACTTGAATGATAGGGCGCTGCGAAATTGTATTATTGGACTGGGCGGGAAATCAAATGGAGTTCCTCGTGAAACTGGATTTGATATTACAGTTGCATCTGAGGTGATGGCAATTTTATGTTTATCGAACGATTTGATGGATATGAAAAAAAGATTTTCTAAAATAGTTATTGGGTACACTTATGATAAAAAACCTGTAACTGCAGCTGATTTGAAAGCAGAGGGATCAATGACGTTATTAATGAAAGACGCCATCAAGCCCAACTTGGTTCAAACTTTAGAGGGAACACCGGCGTTTTTACACGGGGGACCTTTTGCTAACATAGCTCATGGTTGTAACAGCATTAGCGCTACAAGAGCAGCTTTGAAAATGGCTGATTATGTTGTTACTGAAGCTGGTTTTGGTGCAGACTTAGGTGCTGAAAAATTTTTCAATTTAAAATGTAGGTTCGGAAAGTTAAAACCTGATGCAACGGTTGTTGTAGCGACGGTAAGAGCTTTGAAAATGCATGGCGGCCTGTTAAAGAGTGATTTGCAAAAAGAGGATCTCGATGCTTTGAAAAAAGGTTTTGCTAATTTAGAAAAACACATTTTAAATATTAAAAAATTCGGAGTTCCGGTAGTTGTTGCGATTAATTCTTTTTATACCGATACAAATTCTGAATTAAATTATATTAAAGATCAGTGTAATAAGTTAGGTGTAAAAGCTGAGATATCTAATGTCTTTGTCGAAGGTGGAAAAGGTGGAGTTGAGTTAGCTAAATCAGTTGTTGAAACGATTGAAAATGAAACAAGCAATTTTAAAGTTTTATATGATGAAAATGATTCAATTGTAAATAAGGTTGAAGTAATTGCAAAAGAAATTTATGGTGCTTCTGGTGTTAATTATTCGGGCAAGGCAAAAAAAACAATTGAGGAATTGGAAAGTTTAAATTATGACAAACTTCCGATTTGTATGGCCAAAACACAATATTCTTTTTCGGATGATGAAAAAAAACTAGGAAGACCTGAGAACTTTAAAATTGAGATTAATGAAGTTAGGTTATCGGCTGGAGCTGGATTTATAGTTTGTATTGCTGGGAATGTTATGACAATGCCAGGACTTCCCAAAACTCCGGCTGCCTGTAATATTGATATAGATGAAAACGGTATTATCAAGGGGTTGTTTTAAGTTGAGTTTTTCGTTATAATATAATACATGGAGGTATTATGAAAAAAATGAAAAAATTGATTCTATTACTGGTTTTGATGCTGTTGGTTTCAGGTTGCTTTTCATCGAGTAAAGATGATATCAACGTTGAAAACTTAACAGTTAAGCACCCAAGTAATTATGCAGAACTTGTGAACATGTTTGAAGAAGTTGAGTTTAGGGCTGATACATCAAGTAATGAATACTTAATTAAATATCAGTTTGTTGAAACAGAAATGGTTGACGGAGTTGAAACATCAAAAGTTACTTTTGAAATAAATGGTGAGACTACAACTGTGTGGATAGATGGAGAAGGTGAAGCTGCTAAACTACAGAATGACAGAGAGACATATGAAAAAGACGGAAGCGAAAACCTTCGTTATGCTTTTTTAGAAGTTAAATCTAAAATTCCGTTTTTGTTATCACTGCCATCTGAACGACCGCTTAAAAGAAACTTCGATAAGGATTATGATAAAGTTGAAGATGTTTCATTTGGTGGACTAGAAGGCAAGAAGTATACTTTTGTTACTGAAACTGAAGGGCTCGCTGGCAAAACTAAAACAGATTTAGAGATTGCAATTATATCGGAATTTATGTTAGTTGTTCGTGAAAAAGTTGAAAGAGAAAATCTTGCAAGTGATTTTGAACTAATTTCGTTTAAACTTAGATAAAAAGATGGTCAACATCTTTTTTCTTCTTATATCTTATGTTATAATTAAAAGGTAAAAGTGGGGTGTTACTTTGGAAAATAAAAAAATATACTTGGTTTTTTCGGCAACACCACTTAAAATGGGGAAGTTTATAAGATTAATTACTCGGTATAAGTATAATCATATTTCGTTATCGCTAACACCCGATTTGCAAAAATTATATTCTTTTGCTAGGTATTCTTTGGAATCTCCATTTGTTGGCGGATTTGTTGAGGAAACAATATCTCGTTATTTCAACGCAAAAACACCAGTTGTTGTGAAAATTTGCGAGATTGAGATTGATTCTAGTAAGTATGCTGAACTTTGTAATCATCTTGAAGAAATGAATAATGATTCAAGTCAATATATTTATAATACAATATCAGCAGTTACTTCTATTTTAAACAGAAGAGTTGTAATAAGTAATGCCTATACTTGT
>SKGW01000007.1 GCA_007117285.1 Bacilli bacterium | reverse complement strand
TGGGATATTTAACACATCAACAAGCAAAAAAACATTAGCATCAATTTCAATTTTATCTAACATTTTTTCGTATTCTTCTTTTTTTATGTCGACCATTTCATATTCATTATAATGTTTAATACGAAAACATCTTTCGCACAAGTTAGAGTTTTCTACTTCAACACCACAGCCCATGCATTTATTCATAATATTTTCCTTTGAAAAATAAGTTTTTTTTGCTCATTTTTTTTATTTTTTTGCCCTCTAAAAATCTATTTAGTTTTGTGAAGACAGAATCTTTAGTGCTAACTGGATTTACTAAAATTGTTTTAATTCCAGCAATATTACCACCAGCAATATCAGTTTGAATTTGATCACCTATAATTGCAACTTCACACTCGGTAAATTTATGCTCTTTAAATAATCTTTTAAAGTTTTTTTGAGATGGCTTTAATGAAAAAGCATAAAAATCAATGCCTAGTTGATCTGAAAATTTCTTTACACGTTTGGGCATTGCATTTGAAAAAATGATTAATTTAAAGTCTGGTTTTAAACTTTCAATTAACTCTTGAAGTTTTTTTGTAGGTACTGAACTGCTAGCAGGTGCAATTGTGTTGTCCAAATCAAAGAGAATGCATTTTATTCCATTTTGCTTTAGTTTTTCATAATTTATAGTATATATACTTTTTTGATAAATATCAGGAACATACTTTTCCATTATAATTCTCCATTCATTTTTTTTATTTTATTTTGGATTTTTTCATCATTTACATAATCTTCAAATGATGTTTTCGAATAAAAAGACCCCTCTTTTGTTAGTTCTACTACTTTATTAGTTATGGTTTGAACAAATTGATAATCGTGTGATGTTAAAATTAAGTTTCCTTTAAATCTAATTAAACCTTCGTTTAATGATTGGATTGATTCTAGGTCTAGATGGTTGGTTGGATTTTCTAGAAGTAAGAAGTTTGTTTCTTTTATCATCATTTTTGAAAACATTAGGCGCATTTTTTCGCCACCTGATAAAACTGAAACTTTTTTTAACACTTCATCTCCCGAAAATAACATTCTACCTAAAAATCCTCTTATGAAATTTTCTGTTTGATCTTTTGAGTATTCACGTAACCAATCAACTAAGTTTTTTTCTGATGATTCAAAGAAATGATTGTGATTAGCTGGCAAATAATCATATTTTATTGTTTGTCCCCATTTAATTGATCCTGAGTCTGGTTCTATTTCTCCATTTAAAATTTTAAATAATGTGCTTTGTGCTAATTCAGTTCCAAGCAATACTATTTTATCGTCTTTATCGACGGAAAATGAAACATCTTTTAAAACTTGCTTGCCTTCTATTTTTTTTGAAAGATTTTCAACTGTTATGATTTCTTTTCCAACGTGTTGATCGAAACTAAAGTCAATAAATGGATATTTTCTGCTTGATGGTTGAATATCTTCTAAGTGAATTTTTTCTAAACTCTTTTTTCTTGATGTTGCTTGTTTTGATTTTGAAGCATTAGCACTAAAACGAGCAATGAAGGACTCTAACTCTTTTATTTTTTGTTCTTTTTTCTTGTTTGCATCTTTTGATAATTGAAGCATTAACTTGCTAGATTCATACCAAAAGTCATAATTACCAGGATATAATTTTGCTGTTTTGAAATCTATATCAAGCATCTGCGTACACACTTTGTTAAGAAAGTGTCTATCGTGAGATACAACTATAACTGTTTTTTCATAATCCATTAAAAAATCTTCTAGCCAGTTTATTGCTTTGAAATCAAGACCGTTTGTGGGCTCGTCCATTATTAATATGTCTGGGTCTCCAAAAAGACACTGAGCAATTAACACTTTGACTTTTGCTTTTTCATCGATTTCTTTCATTAGTAATTGATGGTTTTCTATTGAAATACCTAAATCAATTAATAATTTAGCAGCGTTTGATTCTGCTTCCCATCCATCTAGTTCGGCAAATTCAGCTTCTAATTCTGCTGCTTTTAATCCATCGGCATCGGTAAACTCTTCTTTTGAGTATATAGCATCTTTTTCAGCCATTATTTGATGTAATCTTGGAAATCCTTTTATAACAGTATCGATAACTGAATCTTCTTCAAATTCGTAATGATTTTGTTTTAGGACTGACATACGTGAATGTTTATCAATAATAACATCTCCGCTGGTTGCTTCTAAATTACCTGATAGTATTTCTAGAAAGGTTGACTTTCCAGCTCCATTTGCACCAATAACACCATAGCAGTTGCCAGGGATAAATTTTACATTTATATCTTCAAACAATTTCCTTCCAGGAAAAAGTAAACTTAAATTTGTAACAGAAATCATTTTATACACCTCTTCTCTCAATAATTATAGCATAAAGCCTATGAATGTTAAAGAAAAAACACCGTTTACATTGAATCGATGTTTACTCTAACTCTCTTGTTTAGGTTTTTATAAGCAGCTGCTTGAACAATTGTTCTGATTGCATTTGCTGTGTTCCCTGATTTTCCAATTACTTGACCCATATCACTATTGTCGACTAAAACTTCAATAATAATATCGTCACCTTCTTCGAATTGTTTTACGGAAACTGTTTCTGGATCCTTAACAATTTTTTTTACTAAAAATTCTGTTAATTTGTCTAATTCCATTTATTTCACGTCCTTTTTTGTTTCGTGAAATTTTTTCATAATTCCTGTTTGACTTAAAAGATTTCTCACTGTATCTGTTGGCTCTGCTCCAGTTTTTAACCATTTCAAAGCTTTTTCTTCATCTATTTTAACTTCCGCTGGTGTTGTTACTGGATTGTAAGATCCTACGTTTTCAATAAATCTTCCATCTCTCGGACTTCTTGAATCAGCTGCTACTATTCTATAGAAAGGTTTCCCTTTTGAGCCCATTCTTTTTAATCTTAGTTTTACTGCCATTTTATTCCCTCCATTCGTTAAAATAATATCATATTTAAATGCACCTGTCAACCTTTTT
>SKGW01000014.1 GCA_007117285.1 Bacilli bacterium | reverse complement strand
TATCAAATCTCTCATCAATCCCTGTATCTGATGTATATTATACTATTTCAATAGGAAGATACGACAGCAACTTACTTGATGTATATAATCTCACTAACGAAACTTCAAAACAAGGTCCTCTCTATATACAATCTCGTGCAAAAGACACACTTACATATTCGTACACACTTCCACATACTATTTCAGGAAAATCAGGACTTACTGTGACTGCATATCTTAAAGATGGAACATTTATCGGACAAGGTTTTGTTCCTATTACAATAACAGGAACCCCAACACAAGAAATTACACAAATTCTTGATGCATTCTTTTTAATATCAGACTTTGATGAACATATTGACCCTCAAGTTGGACCTGTGATATATGAAGATGATGAACTACTCTTTTCGTATTATGTTCCGGCAACTTCAGTTCCACATACTGTTACACCCACACTTACACTCTACAATAGAACAGATATGTCCGGAGAACCACTTCATATAGAAACACTTCCTTCATTTACAACTCAGGCAGATGACATAACAGATGTTGATTTCTTTCTTCCTCTTGATTTAGATCCTTTAGTATATTATGGAATACTTTCATTTAAATCTGATACGATCGTAATTGATCCTATTGAACTTCGTTATATTATTGCAGGACCTATTGCAACAATACGAAATATTACAACTGACACACTCTCTACAAAAAGAAATCAAGAATTTCCTGTGACGGTGTTTTATGGAGGACAACCATTTGATGAAATACGAGGAATAGAAATTGAAGATAATGAAATATATACACTTACAGTCACTGCTTTAAATGAAAATGGTGTATCAGTCGCTCAAAAAACACATACTCTTGATACGTCAAATGATGTCGTTACACTCATGCTTAAGGCAACAGACAAAGCACAAGCACTTTCTTTTTCTGCCACTATCACAAATTCAAATAATGAAATATTATCTTCGTACCAAACAAATCTTCCTACGTATCAAGATGTTACTCATCAGTCAAAATACACTACTGCACAAAAATTTTCTTTCTTTACTATTCTCTCGTTCATTATATTAATACTTATTATTGTTGCTATTATTTACCTTAGAAAAAAACATGCACATACTATACCTTCACTCATGATACTTGTGGTGAGTGTTACTGTTTCAACATTGATGCTTGGTGTACAAGATGTGAAGGCCAATAGTTTTTCAATAAATGCCGTAACATCTCCTCTTCCTCCTGAAATTAAATCATATGCTCCGGGAGAGAGGTTTAATTTTACGTTTGCATTATCTTATGGTGCCTGTAATAATGTAGGGCAAACATACAGGGCCTATAGCTATAAGCCAGGGCTTGATTGGTGGAATGAGAATCCTACAACTGTCCCAAGTCAATCTGTTTATTGGAATGAAAAAGGTATTAGGCTTTTAAATGGAAACGCGTTTCATTTCCAAACAAGTTTGTTTCAAGTTGATCTAACTCTACAAATTGGTATTTCAGATCAAGAAAAAAATGATGTAAGAGAACTAGCTCAAATTTTTGGAACAGACATTAAAAAAAGATATAGAAGTGGTAAAAGGTGGGCTCACCCGACTGATGGTGCTGGTGTAGATATACGTAACATAGAAGGATATAATACTTCGCAAGGTGCGTTTATATTGAACCGTAACTTTGCAGGTTATCTGAATGTAGGGAGATATGACCTTTCACGTTTAGGGGGTGATACTATGGCAGCTCGTTTTTGGAATGCCGTACAAGGTACCGTACAAGGTAAAGGAAATCAGCTTAACTCTGCAAAGTCTATTTTGAACAGAAATGGATATTCAGACCCCGTATATAATTCATTCAATTTTGCAGATATATCAGATGTATCGTATGAAACGAGAACTGAGACTTATAGAGATAATAGGGGACGAAGTCGTACAAGAACTGTTTATACAGCATCTCCACGATTAAAAGAATATTATAAGGCATATAAGGCCGTGATGAGAGATTCGTCATTATTTGCAAATCCTATAATGACTCGATTCATGACATCAATTCCGGTAGGAGAGAAGTGGTCTCCAACAGTACATTATACTTTTTCTGAACAGTATATTGCACCAACAAGTCCAGGATATCATACAATGTATGGATATGCTGCACAATTAGCAAACATGGGATATCAAGAAGTTTTATTTGCTCAGGAAATATGTGTCACTGGAGCAGGTATTTGTCCGGGAGAAGAAACAAAACCACCTCTTTGTCCAAACCTCACTGGAACATTTACACAAGATGCAGGAGGTATTATCTATAGGGATGGAGAAGAAACTAACTATACAATCAATACTGAAGGAAATTGTGAGGATTCTGAAGACATATCCATAACACTCACGGCAGAGGTAACTCCCTCTATCACAACAGCAGAAGTCGAGTGGGAATACAAAAGTGACCTTCCACAAACAAATTATCACATCGAACTCTACGCAGATTCAAATTACTCTAATAAACTTGATGAACATACAAAAATGGGTATACAAGAAACTGCTCAAAACAAAAATATACTTCAAAAAGCATTTGCAAAAGTAACATCACTTTTCAAAAGAGTACAGGCACAAAGTGTTCCTGTTGCAGACGTACGAGATCATACATTAACTAATCTAACACCAGATACGTGGTATTATCTACGAATAAGAGCTAAAAATGAGGAAGAATGGAGTGATTGGGTGAAGAAACCCTTCAAAACTGATTCTGAAACCACCACTTCTTCTTTCTCCCTCTTATGTACAACTCAACCCTCGTCACCTGAACCTAATCAATCAGTAACAATAACAGCTACCCCATCAGGACACACTGGTTCTGTAACATACAAATGGAATGGATACACCGAAACAACCAATACACTAACTGTATCAGAAGGATTCTCTAATGATGCATCAATTAGAGTAGATGCAACTGATGAACAGGGTCAAGCAGCATATCGTTACTGTAATGTGTATATT
>SKGW01000059.1 GCA_007117285.1 Bacilli bacterium | reverse complement strand
TATCCATGAATCAACTTTTTTCGCATCAAATTTATCATACATATTTTGATATGCAATATCCTCAACTTTAAATCCATTGAATTCGGCATGAGCTTTATTTACAAATCCATATGTGTGCTCGTTTGTTAAATACCATACTTGTATGTGCATATTATTTAATAATATATCCTGCTCTGCAGCTATTTTTTTAACTTCGGTTATATTGCTAATTCCAGCTAACACGCCACAGTAAATCCCGCTCTCATCAATCATGGGAGCGCTTCTTATTTCAACCGAAATGTTATTTCCGCTTTTATGCATTAAACGGCTTTCGTATGTTTCTGGAAGCCCGGCTTTTCTCTTTTTTGTTTTTTTTCTAATGATTTTTTCAGTTTCCTTATCCATAAAATCAAAAACACTTCTGTTAATCATTTCAGAAACTTCATATCCTAGCATTTCCGCCATTTTTGTATTTACAAGAGTAGTTTTCATCTCTTTATCGGTCATCCAAATACCCTCTTGCATAGTTTCTAAAAAGTGATTACAGTCAATATCTATTTTTTTATTCATAGCATCATCCTTCTTTTGTAGTAAAATATTTTCCGGTTATATTATTATATCAATAAATACTTATAATTGAAAATAAAAAAAGGATTTAAAAATTAAATCCATACGCCGAATGTTACAGCAGCCATACTTAGTAAAAGTCCGACTGACCAAAATAATTTAACTATATCGTTTTCGTTCCATCCTAATTTCTCAAAGTGATGATGAATTGGTGTCATTAGGAAGACTCGTTTTTTTCTTATTTTTACACTTAGTACTTGAATTATTACTGAGAGTGTTACTAAAACGAAAACTCCTGCAACTACTACTAGTGTTAATTCGTGTTTTGTTATGATTGCAATTGATGCTAGTGTTGCACCAAGTGATAAGGAGCCCGTATCACCCATAAATACTTTTGCTGGGTGGGAATTAAAAAGCAAAAATCCCATAAGTGATCCAACTAGTATAAATGCAAATATTGCTATATCTTCATTACCAACCGCCCAAAATGAATTCCAAGCAATTAAACCAAATGTTAAAAATGTTATTAAAGAGAGTCCCGCAGCAAGACCATCAAGTCCATCGGTTAAATTAACTGCGTTTGAACTACCTACTAATACGAGTAAAATAAAGAAGTAATAATAAAATCCTAGATCTAGTTTTATTCCTAATGTATGGATATCGATTATTGGATCGTTTCCTGAGCTAACATATATAAAAAAGAAAACGCTTGATATTAAAATTTGACCCAAAAATTTTTGTTTAGCCGAAAGGCCTTTATTATCGTTTCTTTTTACAATTAAATAATCATCGATAAATCCCAGTACTGCATAAGCTAGAAAAACAAACATTACAATTAAAAGGTTAAAACTAAAATCCATTTTTTCCATTCCAAGTAATATAAAACTAGTTATTAAAGTTGGAACAATAAAGATAAGTCCACCCATTGTTGGTGTTCCATTTTTTTTGCTATGAGCTTCACTTAAAAAAACAGATAGCTTTTGCCTAACTTTCATTTTTCTTAAAACAGGTATTATTAAAAGACCGAAAATTGCCGTTAAAACAAACCCGATCATCATTGCTAGTACTGACTTTGTTAATATTAACATTTGATCATCTCCATCTATTCATTCAAGTATAACATTTTTTTTCTTTTTTTTGATATTCTGAATTTTATTTTACACTTATAACATGTAAAGCAAAGATATTTTAGCATAAACAACTTAAAATGACAAATGAATACTTTTTGTTGCTTTTTTATAGGTTTTTTGTTAAAATTAGTTTGTTGTAAAACTTAGGAGGTGAAACTATGCCAATTTTAAAAAATGCAAAGAAAAAAGTAAAAGTAATCGCAAAGAAAAAAACAAGTAATAATGAATATAAAGCTAGCATGAGAACTGCTATTAAGAATTTAGAAAAAACAATCGCAACTAATGATAAAGGTAATGCAAGTGACGCTTTAAATAAAACAATAGCTAGAATTGACAAAGCTGCAAAAAAAGGTGTTATTCATGGTAATAAGGCTGCTAGAAATAAATCTAGGTTGACAAAACTTGTTAATGATATGAAGTAATTTACTTCTTTTTTTTTGTTTTATGCTAAAATATTAAAAGAGGTGATTTAATGAAAGTTCTAGGGAGAATTATTTTTTATGGTATTCTTTTGATTTTGATTTTACTCTCTAGAGAGACGATTGTTGAACTAGTAGTTGATCGATATACTTTTTCAGGAGAAGTTGAACCACCAATTAATAATGAATATACTGTACCTACTAATATGTCACATTTTTTAAGTAGTCATGAAACTGATGTATTTTGGGCGGATAGTTATGATCATTTGTTTGAAATTATTTTTATGGTAGTTAATAGTGGACAGGATGAATTTACTTTTTATTGTACTAAAGAATATGATCGATGTTTTCATGATTTAGGAAGAATAACTCAAGATCAACAAACTTTAACTTATATTAATAATTTTGTGCATCCATATAATACTTATGAAAAATTAAATATTGAGTTTGATGACAGTTCTAGACGAGTTGTTCTAAAAATTTCTAAATTATATTCTGATGATGAAATTAATAAATTAGAAACTGAGATTGATACATTAATTGCAAAAGTTACCAATAATGGTATGAGTGTTCGCGAAAAAATCAAGGCTGTTCATGATGAAATTTTGGAAAATTCAATTTACGATCGTGCTCGCGCTGATTCGATTATTAATAGATCTGAGTTTGACATAAATAATCAATCTCATAAGGCGACAGGCCCTATTTTATATGGTCAGGCGATATGTGGTGGATATAGCGATGCTTTGGCAATTGTTTTACATAAGTTTGGCATTCCAAATTACAGAATTTCTAATGATGAGCATATTTGGAACTATGTTTATTTAAATAATAGTTGGTACCACATTGATTTGACTTGGAACAACCCATCTACTCATGATGGTCAGGAACTTATTATTGAAACTTATTTT
>SKGW01000017.1 GCA_007117285.1 Bacilli bacterium | reverse complement strand
TTATTGGATTATTTTTGTCTAAATCGTTTATTAATGCTTTTCCATACTTAACGTCCTTAACCATCAATCTAATCAATTTATCCGTTCTAAGGGGTGTATTGAAGCCTATTAAGCATAGCATAAAGTTTCTATCAGCTTGCTTTTTCTTTATATCTGTTTTTGCACTATCCCTCTTTAACAAAAAATAATTTAATATATCATCTATATCTTTTGTGTTTTTTAGAGGAACTGCTTTTTGAGTTGCTTTAACTTCCATCATGATCAACACCATAATCAACTTCATCTTCAGCTATAATCATTCTAGTTCCTTTCATATCTAACCAATAATCAATATCAGTTGATTTAAATAAGATCTTAGAACAAATCCTAACAAAAGGTATATTTGATTCTCTAACAAGCTTCCTAATCGTTGATTCAGATACATTTAACTTGTCTTTAACCTCTTTAACGGTTAATAGTTTTTCTTTTGACATTTAATCACCTCTCTTTCTTTTTTCTAACTCTTTAATAGCTTCCTTGATTTTTAACTTTTGTGAAATATCCATCTCTTTTCTAAGTAACCTTGAAAAAGAACCATCAGAAAGATTTAATTCTTGAGCAACTTCCCAATAGAAAAAACCTGACTTTTTAATTTCTGAACGTATATCGATGTTTTCTTTTCTCATTTTTATCACCTCCTTTATAAAAGTCTTGACATTTTACCCACTTAAAGGTAAACTTGAATTATCAAGTTGTTCTTGCACTGTTGAAAATTTACAGAGCAACCTGATGAATCCATAATAACAACAACAAACTTATTAAGATATGCTAAATTTTAATTTTTTTGAACAAAAATCAAAGAACAACCAATTTTAGGAGGAATAAGTATGGAAGAAATTTATTTAGATTACAAGGTTAAAACTATGAAAGACACTAACACTAAAATCAAGGTTGAAGTAGCAGAAAAAAATGAATTAATTACTGCTGACTATATCGACTTCTCACCTTTTGATGAAATTTTTGACTTATGTATAAACATGGCAAACAACAAAAATGCGTTGAAAGATACACTGTTCAAGAACAACATTAGCAGCAGAAGCCCATATAGATTCAATGGTATCAATCCATTGAACGAAGGCCTTTCACAAAAATCAACAACTATTCTAGATTTATACAACGAATTTTTCCAAACTACTACAATCAAATTAGAAAATTGGATATTCTTTAAAAAGTTCTTTAACATTAGATTCAATGGTAGAGACGATGAAATTTATGCATTAAAAAACAGAAAAAGCCTTGAGAGTTACGAATTTGATAACCCTCTACGTTCTTCGTTAGACTACCTTAAAAACACAGTAAAAGAAGATGCAGTTAAGAATTTTGCTGAAAAAGCAAAAGAACTTACCAACAACTTTAAGGACTTGAATGTGAATATTATAAAAACAACAACTGTTAATACAAGTGCTGATTTATTAATATTTATTATCGATCATACATTTGCAAACAACGATAAAGCATTAATAAAAAAATGCGCAAATTGCAGCAACTACTTTGTTACTAAAAAATCTGACACAAAGTATTGTGATAGACCTAGTCCACAATACCCTGATAAAAGTTGTAAAAATGCTGCTGATCTTATTTTAAAAAATAAAAAAGCAACCCAAGACGAGGTTTACTCAACATACAAGAAAATCTATAACTTATACAGAAATAAAGTCAATTTAATTTCCGAGGTCGACAAATATCAAGTTATGGAAGAAGAATTCGAAAACTTCAAAGAAAATAATATATCTTGGAAAGAAAAATTTAAAGATGGAAAAGTAACTAAAGAAGAATACTTAGAATGGTTACGTTCCCACTACAAAACCCCAGAAAAAAGGAGAGAAAAATGATAAGAAAAAGAAGCAAAAATACCTACGAAGTAACAATTGATATCGGTTTCGATAACAATGGTAAAAGAAAAAGAAAATATGAAAGCATCCGCGGTTCAATCAAAGATGCAAGAGCAAGAGAAGCAGAAATGAGAGCGCTTTATAAAAACGGACAATTTATTGTTAATAATTCATACACAGTTAAATCTTATATAGATAAATGGCTAACCCTTCATGTAGAGGCTACCTTAGCGCCTAAAACAATAGAATCATACAAAGGGCTTGCTGGTGAGTTTGTAGACGAATTAGGCCACTTAAAACTCAAAACTTTAACCCCACTACATTTAATTGAATTTTACAATAATTTAAGGCAAAGAAATAGTAAACAAAAGGAATTTAAGGGCAAAAACAAAAAGCTTAGTGAGAGAACAATCCAAAGGTACTATAACGTAATAAACAAAGCCCTTAATCACGCTGTTCAATGGCAAATAATAGCTTATAACCCAAATCAGCAAGTTGACCGTCCTAGACCCCTTAAAAAGGAAGCAAAGTATTATGATGAAGAACAAACAAGAGAACTGTTGAGATGCTTAGACAAAGAAAAAATTAAAAACCAAGCAATTGTAAGGCTAGCATTAGATCTTGGTTGTAGACGTGGCGAATTAACAGGTTTAAACTGGGAGGATATTGATTTAAACAACGGCATTGTTTCAATTAATAAAGTTACTCAGTATGTTAATAAAAAAATAATTGAAAAAACAACTAAAAATGCATCCTCTATAAGAAAGGTTTATATTACCACCCCAACAATTGATGTTTTAAAAGAATATAAGAAATATCAAAATAATTTAAAATTAGAATTAAAAAACAAATGGGGCGGAAGTCCAAAGGTTTTCACAACTAACGATGGTAATCACATGCACCCAGATACTCCTTCTAAATTATTTAGAGAGATGTTAAAAAAACATAAACTACCTATCATCAATTTTCACAGTTTAAGACACACCTCAGCATCTTTACAACTTTTCAAAGGAATTGGTGTAGCTGACATAAGTAGACGCCTAGGACATGCCGAAACATCCACTACATTAAACATTTATTCTCATTCGTTTCACTCAAGTAATGAAAAGATCATTACCGAATTCACAAATATATTTAATACAAAAGAAGGATAACCAAACGGTCATCCTTCTTTCTTTTTAT
>SKGW01000039.1 GCA_007117285.1 Bacilli bacterium | reverse complement strand
TTTAAATAATTTAAGTTTAGAAAATTATGAAGTTTTTTACTTAACTGGAGAAAGAAACTATAAAGATGAGTATGAAACAATGTTTAAAGAAGGAATTTTTGTCAAACCGTATTTAGATAATCTAGTAAGTTTGATGAAAAGCGCGGATCTTGTTATATCAAGAGCGGGAGCAACAACGATTTGTGAAATTATGGCGCTTAGAAAACCATCGATTTTGATACCAAGTCCATATGTTCCTGATAATCATCAATATCATAATGCAAAAGATTTATTTGAAAAAAACGCTGCAGTTTATCTTGCTGAAAAAGAGCTTGAAAATTTAAACAATATGATTGAAAAAATGATGTCTGAAAATGATAAAATAAGAGAATTACAGTACCATTTAGATAAAATCCGCATTGACAACAGTGCCACCCTTATATATAATGTTTTAAAGCAAAGTGGTGAGATCAAATGAGTTTAGAAAAAGAGCTTAAAAAATTAAATATTGGAAAAATAAAAGAAAAACAAAAACTAGAAGATTTTACTACATATAAATTGCAAGGAGAAATCAAATTAGTCGCTTACCCAAAAAGCGTTGATGATTTGCGAAAACTATTGCTTTTTTTAAGAACTAACGATATTAAACATATGGTTATTGGTCGAGGATCAAATTTGATTTTTGTGAATGATTATTATGACGGTGTTTTAATTAACTTAGAAGAATTTAATGGTATTGAAATAGATGAAGATACAGTTGTTTCTGGTGCAGGTGTTAATTTAATCAAACTGGCCTATAAGGTTTCCAGAGCAGGGCTTGTTGGTCTTGAATTTGCAGCTGGAATTCCCGGCACAGTTGGTGGAGCAATCTATATGAATGCTGGTGCTTACGGATCTGACATGGGATATGTTGTTGATGAAATAGTTGTTTTAGATCCCAATCTAGAAGTTAAAATTTTAAAAAACAGAGATCTAAACTTCCATTATCGAACCTCTTTTTTACAAAAGAACAAAGAATATATTTGCTTGGAAGTAAAATTTAAATTAGTTAAAGGATCTGTTAATATTTTAATGGATATTATCGAAGATAGAAAACAAAGAAGATTATCGTCTCAGCCCTTAGAATATCCTAGCGCCGGAAGTGTTTTTAGAAATCCTGAAAACGATTATGCCGGTAGGTTAATTGAAGAGTTGGGCTTTAAAGGTAAAAATATTGGCGATGCTTTCGTTAGTGAAAAACATGCTAATTTTATTGTTAACTATGGCAAAGCAACTGGCAAAGATGTTAAAATGTTAATAGAAGAAATAACTAATCAAGTTAAAGAAAAGTACAGCGTCGATTTAAAAATAGAACAGGAATATATTGAATAGGTGATTTTATGAAAAAGAAGAAAAAAGTAAAAAAAATTAATTATCGAAGAGTAATGTTTTTTATATTTCTTCTTTTTTTTCTTGCTTTTATAGTATTTTCAATTTTTCAAATTCCTTTGAAAAACATATATGTTTATGACAACAATATTTTATCTGATCAAGAAATAATTGAGTTATCTAAATTAAATAACTATCCAGAAATATTTAAATTTAGAAAAAATACAATCAAGGAAAGATTAGAAAAAAACGTCTATATTAAAAGTGCAACTGTTGAGAGAAAAAAGTTTTCAGAAGTACATATTAAAGTAGAGGAAAACACGCCAATTTTCAATATAAATTACGATAATGAAACAGTACTTTCCGATGGTCAAAAAGTTAGTAAATTTTTCAACGTTCCAGTTTTAATCAACTACGTTCCAGATGTTGTTTTTGAAGAATTCAGAAAAAGCTTTAGTGAGTTAAATAGCGAGGCCCTATCTAAAATATCAGAAATTCAATATATTCCAAATGAAGTAGATTCAACTCGATTTTTATTTTATATGACAGATGGAAATCACGTCTTAATTAATAATGAAACAATGACTGAATTAGATAATTATATTGTAATAATGGAAAACATAATAACTAACTTTGGAAATCAAAAAGGAACACTGCATCTTGATGCTGGAGGATACTTCACAACTTTTGAATAAAAAAAGTTGTATTTTTTCTTTGTTTTCTTTTACTTTTTATAAAAATATAGTATAATTGAAAATAGATTATAGGAGATGATAAGGTGAAGAAGATATACACAAGCGTTGATATTGGTTCTGACTCTATAAAAGTCGTAGTTTTAGAACTTTTTAAAAATAAATTAAATCTTTTAGCAGCTTCTTCAGTGAAATCATCAGGAATAAAAAAGGGCTTGATTACGAATGCAACAGCAGCGGCAACATCTTTGAAAAATGCCTTAAGTGAAGTAGAAGAAATACTTGGAATACCAATAAGAAAAGTTATCGCATCAGTTCCTATTCATAATGCTGTTTATTCATACTCAAAAGCAACAATTGATATAAAAAA
This sequence comes from Bacilli bacterium, assembly GCA_007117285.1. Classification (GTDB taxonomy): domain Bacteria; phylum Bacillota_I; class Bacilli_A; order RF39; family UBA660; genus CSBR16-174. The sequence goes on along the minus strand of SKGW01000039.1, from coordinate 9,076 downwards.
TGAAGATAAATTAATAGGTCAAGAAGAAATTAATCTTGTTTTAAAAAAGAGTGTTAAAGAAAAAATAGAACTAGGTCAAGAACTTGTTACAGTCATACCGATTGATTTTACTGTTGATGATAGGGGAGAAGTTAAAGATCCGAAAGGAATGACGGGAGAAAAACTGTCTTGCCGAAGTATAATAGTTTTCACACCTAAAAAAAATATTTATTCAGTCTTGAGCTTAATTGAATCAGTTGGCGTGGAAGTTGTTGATGTCTCTGTTAATGTAATTGGAGATGGTTTTGCTTTTCGAAATAAAGATAATGTTTCAGAAATAGGAGCAGTAGTTAATATAGGAGCCGAAACTACTACAATATCAATTTATAATAAAGGTGTTTTAGTTAAAGCATCTATAATTCCTTTAGGCGGAAGAAACATTGATAGCGACATTGCTTATATTTTCAAACTATCACTTCAATCTGCTAATAAATTAAAAGAAAAATTTGCAACAGCACACAGAAGATTTTCAAATGTTAACGAAGTTAAGGAAATTGATAATGTTTCAAACGAAACAATAAAAATAAATCAGTATGAATTATCCGAAGTTGTAATGTTTAGGATAGAAGAAATCTTACAACTTGTTAAAAAAGAGATTAATTCTTTGACTAATAAAAAAATGCAGTATATAATATTAACTGGAGGTTCTAGCAATATGGCAAACTTAAAATGTTTGGCCGAAGAAGTGCTTGAACAATCTGTTTCGATAGGTGATATTAAAGTTATTGGAGCAAGAAACAATAAATATTCATCAACAGTTGGAAATATTGTATATTTTATAAACAAATTAAATTTAAAAGGCGTTAATTACTCGATGCTTAGCGTTCTTGAACAAGATGAAATATCTGATGCCAAAAGAAGCGAAAGACTTGGTTCTTCAAATCTAGGCCGCATCTTTAATTATTTCACAAACGAATAGGAGGATTTTATGTTTGGATTAGAAATGGATCAATTAGCAAAAATTAAGGTAATTGGTGTTGGTGGCGGCGGCAACAATGCAGTAAATAGAATGATTGAATCGGGTGTTAAGGGCGTTGACTTTATTGTAGCAAACACAGATTTGCAAGTTTTAAACAACTCAAAAGCACCAACCAAAATACAGTTGGGTGAAGATCTGACGCATGGACTTGGAGCTGGTGCAAATCCTAATGTAGGAAAAGAAGCAGCTATGGAGTCAAAAGAAGAATTAAAAAAACACCTAGAAGGTGCCGACATGGTATTTGTTACTTGTGGAATGGGTGGAGGAACAGGAACTGGAGCAGCTCCAGTTATTGCTGACATAGCTCAAGAAATAGGTGCTCTAACAGTCGGAATTGTTACAAAACCGTTCTCTTTTGAAGGTAAAAAAAGAATGGAACAAGCAATTAACGGATTAGAAGAATTAAAAAAGCATGTTGATACATTAATTGTAATTCCAAACGATAGATTAAGAGATATAATTGATAAATCTACTCCATTATTAGAATCTTTTAAAGAAGTTGATAATGTACTTAGAAGAGGTGTTCAATCAATATCAGACTTAATTGCAGTAGCTGGACTTATAAACTTAGACTTTGCTGATGTTAAAGCTGTTATGGAAAAAAGAGGAACAGCTTTAATTGGAATTGGAATTGGAGTTGGTGAAAACCGTGCTGTTGAGGCATCACGTGAAGCCGTTTCAAGTCCGCTTCTCGAAACAAGTATTACAGGAGCTACTGATGCAATTATAAATGTTACAGGTGGATCTAATTTAACTTTATTTGAAGTAGAAGAAGCAGCCGAAGAAATTCGTGCCTCTGCGAATACAGATATAAACACAATCTTTGGAGCAGTCATCAATGAAAATCTTAATGATGAAATAATAGTTACTGTTATTGCAACTGGATTTGATGATAACGAAGAAAAACAATACTACTCTCACACAAGAAGAGAAGGATTGAAAGATGATATCGAAAAAATAGAAGATGAAGAAGAAATCCCAACTTTCTTAAGAAAAAGAGGTTTTTAAAAAAGACGTAAGGAAGAGATTTTATTCTTATGTCTTTTTCAATAAGTAAATAGGAGGAAATATGTTTAAAGATAAAGAAATTGGTTATGGTAAAAGTATTTTAGTAAGTTTAGGTTTGATTTTAACGGTGTTTTTTGCACTTTCTTGGGTAATTCCAACTGGACTTTCAGTTGGCACTACCTTTCAAAGTTCAGAAATGACTAATCCAATTGGATTTTTTGACTTTTTTAGAGTTCCAGCATCAACATTGGTAAATTCATCGCACATAATATTTTATATATTATTAATAGGTGGACTGTATGGAATTTTAGGTCAGACGGGATCTTATAACAAACTAGTTGATAAAACAGCAAAGTGCTTGAAAAAAAGAATTGTAGCAAACACAACATTGATTTTTTCAATAGCAACAACGCTAACAGGTAATTTATATTTAATTTTTGTTTTTGTTCCATTTTTTATAGCAGTTTTGTTTAAAAACAAAGTTGATAAATTAACAGCATTTGCGGCAACAGTTGGAGCAATTTTAGTAGGAAACGTGGTTGGTATTTTAAGTAGCAATATGTTAGTTACAATTAAGAGCTACTATGCTGTTGAAACAACTACAATGTTCATTGAAAAATTAATAATTGTAGCAGTATTTATTACGTTATATACAATGTGGGTTAATAAGAGAAAAGGCGAAGAAAAGCACGAGAAAATACCTTTATTGTTTGAAGAAAAGAAATCATCAAAACAAGATTCATATATTATGTTTAATGTTTTAACTGGAATGATTGTTGTTTTTCTTTTCTTAGTTATGTTTAACTGGAGTACACTTTTTGAAATAGAATTTTTCAAAAATATATCTACAAATATTATGGATAACAAAATACTGTCGAAAATAACAGGAGGATTCAACAACTTCGGTAATTGGGGACTATATGATTTAACAATAATGATAATGGCTTATATAGCAATGCTAATTTTTATATTTGGAATTAAATTAGAAGTAGCATTTGAATCATTTAAAGAAGGTACAAAACAAGTTTTAAAACCAGCTTTATTAGGTGCGGCAACTTTCGTTGTGTATCACTTAATTATGGTTACGGATAATAGTACTGGTTATAATATATATAACACAGTTACAAACTTTGTTTTTGAAATAACAGGTGAATTTGCGATTTTAGGAACATTTATAAACTCAATTTTTTCATCACTTGTATATAGCGATTTCGGTTTTTTTGTACACTACCTAAGTAATGTTGCAGATTTTACATCAGCGGCATCAATACCACTTTTAACATTAGTAATGCAAATGACGCATGGACTGATGATGCTTTTAGTACCAACAAGTTTGTTTTTAGTAGCAGGTTTATCACTAGTTGAAGTTTCATACTTCAAATGGATGAAATATATTTTTAAAATTTCTTTATTATTCTTATTGTTAGGAACAATTTTTGTAGGTATGATAGCCTACATGGTATAACATGAAAAAAGCATTTAATTATAAGGGCTATGACATAGTTGTCATTCGAAAGAACAACAAACATACATACTTTAGAATATCTGATAAAATGGAAGTAGTTGTGACTACTTCTATTTCGTCAAGTGACGATTATATTAAAGGCTTAATTGACAAAAATATCGAATCTGTTGTAAAAATGATTGATAATAAAAAGAAAAAAACTGATGATAAAATTTATCTTTTTGGAGAACCATTTGAAAAAATAATGATTCCAACTTTAAAAGATGTTGAAATTTTTGAAAATAGAATTCTTTACCCATCAGAAAAAAAATTTGATGCTTGGTATAAGAAAAAAACAATTGTTTTTTTCGAAGAATTAATTAATCACGAAATAACTAGATTTGAAGAAAAAATTCCAAGCCCCACATTAAAGGTAAGAAAAATGAAATCTAGATGGGGTGTTTGCAATAAGAATAAAAAAACTATTACTTTAAACACAGAATTAATGAAATTTTCAAATGAAGTAATTCGTTATGTTATTATTCATGAATTATCGCACTTTGTTGTTTATGATCACAGTCCCAAGTTTTGGAAACTAGTTGAAAAATACTGTCCTGATTATAAAAAAAGAAAAAAAATACTAAGATTAACTTAGAAGGTGATTAAATGAGAAAAAACAGTTTTATGGAAGGTGCTTTTATTGCAACTTTCGCAATATTCTTAGTTAAAATAATGGGGATACTTTATGTTATCCCATTTTATAGTTTAGTTGGACTTAAAGGTGCAATTTTATATGGGTATGCATATAGTATTTACGTAGTTTTTTTGAATTTATCAACGGGTGGGATACCAATAGCTGTTAGTAAAGCTGTTAGTGAATATAATACAATGGGCTATTACAATTTAAAAGAAAAGATATATAAAATATCAGCAATTTTAATGGTATCTGTTGGATTTGTTTCATTTCTTACTTTATTTGCGTTTGCTCCCGCTCTTGCTAGTACTATATTGGGTCAGTTAGAGGGTGGAAACACAATTGAAGAAGTAACGTTAGTTATTCGCGTTGTTTCAACAGCTCTTTTAATTGTGCCCCTTCTAAGTGTTACAAAGGGTTATTTGCAAGGACATAAATTTATATATCCATCTTCAGTTTCAATGCTCTTAGAACAGGTTTTAAGAGTAACTGTAATAATATTGGGAAGTTACATAGTTGTTAACTTACTTGGCTATTCAATCGAAACAGGAGTTGCTATTGCAGTTTTTGGAGCCACTTTAGGAGCTTTATTTGCATATCTTTATTTGGCTTATAAAATTAAAACAAATAAAGAATCGCTTTTAAGAGATCAGCCACTAACTAGAGAAGAAGCCAAAACGAGTAATAAACAATTAATAAAATTAATAATTTCTTATGCGCTTCCATTTATTTTTATTGACATATTAAAATCAAGTTTTCACATTATTGATACATTGACTGTTGTAAGTACAATGGTTTCACTTGGCAATTCAGAACTAGCAGAAGTTACTGTTGGCGTTATTACAAGTTTAGGAAGTAAACTAAATATGATAATAATTTCAATTTCAATTGGTATTACGGTTAGTTTAGTTCCTAATATAGCTTCTAGCTTTGTGAAAAAAAACTTTGAAGATATAAATAGGAAAATAAATCAAACACTCCAAGCAATTCTTTTCGTTGGACTTCCAATGACAATTGGGCTTTTCTTTTTAGTTCAACCAGCTTGGGTAGTTTTTTACAGTTATGATGAAACAAGTATTGCAATTTTCAGCATGTTTGTTTTTCAAGCTTTAGTCTTTTCAATATTTTCAATTTTAATTAAAATATTCCAAACTATGAATAATACTAAGGTTGCTATTGGAACACTACTGGCAGTGTTTGCAACAAAAGCAATGTTAAATATTCCAGCTATGAATTTGTTTAACAATCTCAACTGGCCTATTTACTATGCACCAATAACTTTAACGTTAATTTTACAAGGAGTTGGAATTGTATTTTTGTTGAAAATGTTAAATATTAAATATGATTTCAAGTTTGGAAAATATTCACAAAATTATATAAAAATAGCAATTATTACTGCTATGATGTTTATTATCTTAAGGATTTTCAATTTATTTATTCCAATTACGGCAGTTACAAAATCAGCAGCACTACTTGAACTAATCGCCTTTATTTTAATCGGAGGTATTTCATACTTAATTATAACTTTTAAAAGCGGTCTTATTTATGATGTTTTTGGCAAGCCCTTTATTGATAAAATATTGTCAAAATTAGTTGTTTTTCAAAGGAAATAATGTATAATTGATTTAGGAGGTAGTAAAATGGAAGTATTATTTGTTTTAATAGGTTTAGTCGTTTTAATTGGTGCGTTTATCGCCGGAAATTATAATGCACTAATCCAAAAAAGAAACCGAGTTAAAGATCAGTGGGCGCAAATTGATGTACTACTTAAAAGAAGAGCTGATTTAATTCCAAATCTAGTAGAGGCGGTTAAGGGGTATGCTAGTCATGAAAAAGAAACTTTTGAAAGTGTAATTTCAGCTAGAAATAACGTTGTAAGTGCACCAAATGCAGAAAGTGAACTAAAAGCAAACGGTGAGTTAACTGCTGCTCTTGGAAGACTATTTGCAGTTGCCGAGGCCTACCCAGATTTGAAAGCAAATCAAAACTTTATGGACTTAAATAAAAACTTAAAAGAAACTGAAGATAAAATCGCTTATTCTCGTCAGTTTTACAACGATGCAGTTTTATTATATAAAAACAAAATTGAAATGTTTCCTTCGAATATAGTAGCTTCAATGTTTGGTTTCAAACCAGAACCATTTTTCGAAGCAAACGAAAAAGAAAAAGAAGCAGTTCAAGTTAAATTTTAAACTTACTTCGGTAAGTTTTTTTAAAACGGAGGTATATATGAAAAAACTAAAATACGCATTCTTATTTTTTTTATTTTTCATTGGCTCATATAAAATAGATGCATACGGAATAGATAACTATTTAATGGATATGACAGTTTTGAACAATGGTGATGTCCACGTTAAGGAGTTATTCTATCTAAATGGTGTTTTTAACGGATATGAAAGAGATTTAATTTTTTCAAACTATGAAGCAAAAAAATTTGACGGAACTCTTGATTCATTTAAAAGTAGTGACATATATAATGGTAGTGGAATAGAAGTTGTTGAAGTTGGATTTTTATCTGGTGACAAAAATTTTGATTTTTCTAAATTTTCAACAGCACAAGGTAATGCCGACAATGTTTTCACTGCTTATGAAGGGGACTCTAATCGCTATACTTTGCGAGAAGGCCTTTACAGTACATCTATTAAAATGTTTAATCCGTCAAGCAGAGAAACACCTATTTTTTATATTGAATATTTAATAAAAAATGTTGTTGTTGTTCATGATGATGTTGCTGAAATAAACTGGAATATTTTTTCTGATATTCAAAGAGAAAGTATTAAAAAAATGGAAGTTAGAGTTAATATTCCTGGCAACAAAGAAGAAACTAGAGTATGGGGTAAAGGACCACTTTGGGGGTCAACAGAAATTGTTGATTCTGAAACACTTCTTTTGAAAATAGAAAGACTAGAGGCTGGAGCACCGATTACTATTAGGGCAGCTTTCGATAAAGAAGTTGTTTCGAATTCATCTAAAAAATCAAATGTTTCAGCACTCTCGAAAATCGTTGAAATAGAACAAATAGATGCTGATGAAGCAAATAAAATACGTGAAGAATATACTAGGAAAGAAAATCTAAGAAAGCTAGTTGGCTATGCTTATGAGGGAATTAAATTAGCATTATTTATAGTTTTAATTAAAAAGTTTATTAGTGTTATTAAATATTTAAAACCTTATGAAAGTACATTTAAAACAAAGTATTTTAGAGATTTTCCAAATGACTATAATCCAACAACAGTTAGTTATCTTTTAACAAAAACAATTGAAAAAAGAGATGTTTCAGCAAGCATTTTAGATTTAGTTCAAAGAAAAGTTATTGGTTATAAAGAAGAGAAAAAAAACAAATTTAAATTTATAAAAAATGAAGGTGACTTCAAATTAACAAAGAGCGAAGAAGCCCTTCTTCAATTATTATTTAATGAAATTGGTAATGGTACAGAATTTACTGTAAAAGATATAAATCGTTTTGCTAAAAAAAATCCAAACAAATTTATTGCCGAATATGATGGGTGGCATTCAAAAGCAATTACAGAAGCGAAAGAAAATGATTTTTTCTATGATCGTTCTAGTGATGAAAAAAACGCTTTGGGTCTTGCTGTTTTAATTTTATTTGTTGCATTATTTGGTTTTACATTTGAATTACTTATATCGGCTATTACCGGTGCCATAATGATTGTCTTTTCAATAAGTGTATTTGCATATATTGGAAAGAGCAAAAAAAGAAAAATGGATGCAAATGAGAGCTATTTAAGATGGAACGGTTTGAAGAGTTTCTTGGATGATTTCGGAAACTTCAGCGAAAGAGAGCTTCCACAAATTGAACTGTGGGAAAAGTATCTGGTTTATGCTGTTGTTTTTGGAAATGCTAAAAAATTATCAAAGCAAATGGAAGTTAAGTTTAAGGATATGCCACAAGGTAATAGAATGCTTGTTAATTATGCATATTTCAGCACGTTTAACTCGTTAAATAATTCATTAAGCAAAGGATTCACTTCCAGTGTTAACAATGCTAAGTCAATAGTAAACTCACAAACTTCATCGGGTGGCGGCTTTGGCGGCGGTTTCTCTGGTGGAGGTGGCTTCGGCGGAGGCGGCGGAGGCGGCGGAAGATTTTAGTTCCTCGCTAGAAAGGTTTTTATGCAAACTATTTTAACATTTATTCAAAATTGGAATTTTATTTTAATAAGTGCAATGTCTTTGACTTTAATTTTTTTGGTTCATGTTTTTAGAACTAAAAAAAAGGAACTTCCTTTTAAATATTATAAATCAATACCAAATGATTATAGTCCAGCTACAGTTAGTTTCTTATTAGAAGGAAGAATAACAACAAAAGACATAACAGCAACTATTTTATATTTAGTTGAAAAAGGTGCAATAAAATATGAATTTGAAGATGAGCAAACTTTTTATCGAACTTTTCAAAAAGTTGATTTAACAAGAAGTGAAAAATATTTAATGGATTTTCTTTTTGATACTGTTGGAAATGTAAATGGTAAAGCCAATCGTTTTTCCATTAAAGATATTTCCAGATATGCAAGAAGAAATGCCAGTGTATTTTCCGAAAAGTACCAAACGTGGCATAGAATTGCTATTGGCGAGGCCAGGGAAAATAATTTTTATGGCAAACATGAGATAAAAGAAAAGATCATTATTGACATATCATTACTTGCAACTATGTTAGCAGCATATGGAATATATTCACGGATAAATTTTATGATGAACGGGATACTGATTATTTTAAGTGTTTTAGTTACTGTATATTTTTTGAAGAAACAAGTTAGAACCGAAAAAGGTGAAGAGGAGTATTATAAGTGGCTGGGATTGAAAAACTTTTTAAGTGATTTTGGAAACTTTAGCGAAAGAGATCTGCCCTCAATAAAAATTTGGGAAAAGTTTCTTGTCTATTCGGTTTCTT
>SKGW01000072.1 GCA_007117285.1 Bacilli bacterium | reverse complement strand
TAGAGCTTCTAAGGAATTATCTATATCACCACCTACCGCACGAAGGAATTGTCCTGGTGTAACCGAATCTGTGGAATCACCAAAAAACGTCCAACTACCATCTGGAATATCACTTTGCAGATATGCTTGGAATGAATTTCTTATCTCTAAACCAGAGTCTCTCTCTCGTACAGGAAATGTTAACTCCTGACCCGCCCCGCCAATCCCTACCGTTGGTTCACCAAATAATTCTGGTGCACTATCTCTAGTAAAAAATGATACTGCAGAAATAAACAGGATAATAGCAGCTGCGAATAAAAATACAATTTGTTTTTTACTTAGAAACATACGCTAACAATAATTTTGACAACGAACTACCCGAGCTCCAGGCTGATTATAATGAAATGCGCCGTTACCAGTCACAATATCACGACCGGTACCAGAAGCATGAATGACTGTACTACAACCATCATTCATGCAAATGACAACATGCCCAGTATTGTTTGCTCGTCGATATACAACCGCATCTCCACGCCGTAGAGTAGAAGGATTACCGATAGATGTAGCATTAGGATGTTGGGCTGCAGTCGTCACTCCAGGAGAGCTACAGCCAGAAGCTCTATAGGCAACATGTACGAGATCAGAGCAGTCTGTATATCCCGGATTACCTTGACAACCATTTCTTCTAGCTTGGGAATATATACACCCCTTTGACTGCATCTGTTGAGCAAATTCAACAATCCCATCACACCCCTCTGTTTCTAATTCAAAATCTTCATCCCATCCTTCTCCTCCTTCCAAAAAGGCTTCCCAAGAATCAGCAAATCCTTCCAGCGGAACATTCCAAGTACCTGTCTGTAGTTCTGGTTGAGGTACGCACTGCACTTGATTCCATGGACCAAGCCCAGGTACCGACCCTTGGTCACGTAGTAAAATTTTCATACCAGTATCAACCAACAGCCAAGCAGCCAATACTATAATATAGCCAATGAGAACGTTCGTAAAAATGTTTTTAGCTAATTCTTTTGCTTCGGTATTACCACCTGATGTCACAAGCCGAATACCAGCATAGACAAATAGTAGTACAGCTATGATTGATAATATCCCAACCAACCAATTCAGGACATTCCCACCAAGTTCTATTAGATGACAAAGATTACACTCTCTTCCTCGACAAGGAACAAAACCCTCTTGACCTTGTGCGAGAACAAAGTCAGGTAATAGCACAAATACTAACATCAGTACGGTAGCAGGTATCAAAGATAATAATTTATTCATAAACATTTACGGTAACCTAAATGACCCTTCACAAAAACTAAATCCTAAATCAAATCCAGAAAAACGTGGATTAACATACTCATTAGTATACACACTAAAGTCGAGTGTACATATAACCTCCTGAGGAACCAGTAGTGTACCCATCAAAGTTCTCTCAGCTGCTATTCGCGCCTCATCTAAAGAGCGCTCATCATACAGCATAATATATCCATTTAATGTTCGTTGATTATAGAAAATATCATACCGACTACTATCTGAAGTTATAGTATAAAAACCATCATCGGTTAATTGGGTTGCTAGACGACTCCTTGTGAGTCGATTGGCTGATACTGGCGGATTTCCATCTACTCTGTAAATCATCGGTTCTTGTGACGCTTCAGGAAATTGACTGATGTCAGCAACTGGCCCAGGTAGTGATGAGTAGACATCAATCATTGATACCTGATTAGAGCCGGAACGGACAAAAGACAGTATTACAACAAAGACAAATACCACTAGAGTAAACGTAAAGGCAATGATTATTTTTTTTGAACTATCCATAATTATATTGCTACTCCACAATGATTCGCAGTGATTCGCCAAGGATCAAAACCACGACTACCATACAGCCGACAAGCCTGCTGGTTATTAATATTTGGATCCATAGCTCGACTCATACATTGTTCATATGCACTACTATCTCTAAACTCACAATTCCAAGCAGCACAATAACTAACCCCTTGAGAGTTTGTTGTACGACGAGCACACGAACCTTGCGGACCTCCACCAGAAGTGGTGAAGCTACTCGTATCACAACCTATCTCGTTACCGTGAGCAAGAATATTCACTTGCCATAGACCAGCTGAGAAAGATCTACCATCTCTACACCGGTCAGTACCAGATACCAAATTATTATTCCCTCCACTCTCTTGATTACACACCTGAGATGCCTCTTCTGCTCTACTGCCAAAACAAGTGCCTCGTAAATTATCTGGGTGACAAGGATTGTTAGGGTCTGTAATTACATCACAACTACCACCGCCAACAGTTGTAGCTCCCTCAACATCTCGAAATTGACCATCTGCATCACGCACCTGAAACGGACCGATTGACTCAAACAAGGCCAAATCCGCATCTCTACCCAACCTGACTGAAGGCTGAGTTACGCATATCATCTCATTCCATGGTCCAAGACCACCGATATTATCATTGGTCAATACCTTCATTAAAGTATCGACAATCAACCAGGCAGACAACACCAGCAAATAACCAACGATCACATTCACAAACATATCTTTTGCCTGATCTTTTGCTTGCGTATTACCTCCAGAAGTGATGAGCTTGAGACCAGCAAACGCCAGCACAAACACACCAAGCACAATCAAGACCACCACAAACCACATCATGATGGAGTTACCCATTTGGATAAAATGGCACATTTGACACGGATCATCCCGTCCACCACCACAAGGGACAAAACCACCTTGCGCCAAGGCTGTCAGCGGAATCATGCTGTAACCAAATATAGTTACGAAGAAACTAACTATATACTTCATTTAATTAAATAATAGCACACCAAAATCACGTTTAAGCAGATCTTAATAACTACCTGTGACTAAGAGCAGGCTATTTACAAGACTGATAAAAATCAGTCACACTTGGATCTAATATAAAACTACAAACAAGCTTTTGCGTTTATCGATAAACCTACTTACACATCGAGTACTCCTGGTCTGGGAGCTTCTTGATCAACACACTCGACTTCGTTCCATGGTCCGATAGTGCTACTGTCAGTAAAGATTCTCATCCCCGTATCTATCAACACCCAAGCAATAAGTACAATAGTTAAACCAACAGCAGTATTTACCAAAATACGCCTAGCTGCATCCTTAGCAGCTG
>SKGW01000036.1 GCA_007117285.1 Bacilli bacterium | reverse complement strand
ATATATATAATAATTGGTTCAGTTTTAATGATAGCAATTGTTGTTATGGCTCTTATATATTTTAATATTATTTAAATGGAGGTAAATATGAACTTACCAAATAAAATTACATTATCAAGAATCGTCATAACGGTTATTATTGTTTTAATATTAATTATACCGTTCAATGCTTTGGGAATAGACATACCAAAATTATTTGTTGCAGAGAAGGTAGTTGTCGATCTTAGGTATATAATAGCAGGTGTTTTATTTATTATAGCCTCAATAACGGATTTTGTTGATGGGTATATAGCCAGAAAACAAAATATAATTACAAACTTTGGAAAAATGAGTGATGCAATTGCTGATAAATTTTTAGTTAACTCAGTTTTGATTATACTAGCAGCATCGGGATTTATAAGCGCAATTATACCAGTTATAGTAGTTAGTAGAGACACATTTGTAAATTCATTAAAAATGGCAGCAGGAAGTAAAAAAGGTGCGGTTCCTGCAAGTTTGCTTGGCAAGGTTAAAACTATATGCATGCTTGTTGGTATATCGTTAACTTTATTTTATAACTTACCATTTGAACTTTATAATATAAGAGTATCTGATTTTCTTTTATTAATTGCAGTAGTTCTTTCGGTTATATCAGCAGTTCAATATTATGTTGATATGAAAAACTTTATTGATATTGAAAAATAATTCAAAAACTTAATTTATATATAAGTTTTTTTATTTTCGAAACTATAAATATACAAAAACGAACATTTGTTCGTAAAAAGTATTGACAATTTATTTTTTCTGATATAAAATGTGTTTATACTAAGGAGGAAAATTAATGACAAAATCAACTAACGACAAAGCGTTGGATCAGGTATTACTAGATATTGAAAAACAATTTGGAAAAGGATCGGTAATGAAACTTGGTGACGGAGTAAGAAGAGAAATAGATGTTATTTCAAGTGGATCGTTATCTTTAGATATTGCACTAGGAATTGGAGGATATCCAAAGGGAAGAATAATTGAAATTTTCGGTCCTGAATCAAGTGGTAAAACAACTGTTGCACTTCATGCAATAGCAGAAGCACAAAAACAGGGCGGTAGAGTGGCTTTTATTGATGCTGAGCATTCACTAGACCCTAAATACGCAGAAAGGCTAGGAGTGGACATTGGTGAACTAATTCTTTCTCAACCAGATAATGGTGAGCAAGCACTTGAAATTTGTGAGGCACTCGTAAGAAGTGGAGCAATTAGTACAATTGTAATTGACTCGGTTGCTGCATTGGTTCCTAAAGCAGAAATTGAAGGCGAAATGGGAGATAGTCACATGGGTCTTCAAGCTCGTTTGATGAGCCAAGCTTTAAGAAAACTGTCTGGCGTTGTTAATAAAACTCATACAACAGCAATTTTCATTAATCAGTTGCGTGAAAAAGTTGGAATAATTTTTGGTAGCCCAGAGGTTACTCCGGGTGGTAGAGCTTTAAAGTTTTATTCATCAATTCGTCTAGATGTTAGAAAGTCAGAGCCCATCAAATCAGGAACAGATATAATCGGTGGTCGAACTAATATTAAAGTAGTTAAAAATAAAATGGCGCCACCATTTAAAATAGCCTCTGTTGATATTATGTATGGAACTGGTATATCAACCGAAGGTGAAGTTGTTGATTTGGCATCTGAATTGAACATTATAGAAAAAAGCGGTACTTGGTATTCTTACAATGGCGAAAAAATTGGTCAGGGTAAAGAGAATGTAAAACTACTGTTAAGAAAAGACTCTAAGTTGATGAAAGAACTTAGTGATAAGATTAGAGCCAGTTTAACTGAAAAGAAAGATTAATTAGTTTTGTTAGCGAGAAAATTATATTTCTCGCTTTTTCTTGACTTATACTTAAATTTTATTTAAAATGAGTGTATAGTTGAATAACTATAAATACGAAAGGAGGTACGTTATGGAAAATGTAGCTATCTCCATTCTACTAGTTTTAATTGGATTTTTTGTCGGGATAATTTTAACGATTATTTTTAATAATATTAAAGCCTTTGGTGCAAATAAAAAAGCCCAAAAAATTATTGAAGATGCAAATAAAGAAGCTGCTAAGATTAAAAAGGATTTTTTACTCGAAGCGAAGGAAGAAGCATATAAAAATAAAAAAGAAGTCGAAGATGAAATAAGAGAAAAGAAGAAAGAATTTAAAGAAGCGGAAGGAAGAATAATTTTACGTGAAACAAATATGGACAAGCGTGATGGTAATCTGCAAAAACGTGAAGAAATGTTAGACGAAAGAGAATCTTCTTTGACCGAAAAACAAAAAAACATCCAAAAAGAATTAGATGAGATTGGAGAACTTAAATCTCGAGAAATTGAAGCACTTGAAAATGTTTCTAAAATTTCAAAAGAAGAAGCTAAAGAGAGATTATTTAAAAAAGTTGAAGATGAAATCGGTTTAGAACTCGCTGGTTTTATTAAAGAAAAAGAGAGTGAAGCAAAACTTGTTTCTGATAAGAAAGCAAAACATATTTTGGTTGAGTCAATGCAAAGGTATGCGAATGATGTTGCTGTTGAACAAACAGTTACGGTTGTTAACTTACCTAGTGATGACATAAAGGGCAAGATCATTGGTCGGGAGGGACGTAACATTAGAACTATTGAAGCTGTTACTGGAGTTGATTTAATTATTGATGATACACCAGAAGCATTTGTTCTATCAAGTTTTGATCCGATGAGAAGAGAAATTGCAAGAATTACAGTTGAAACTTTAATTAGAGATGGGAGAATTCATCCTGCTCGAATTGAGGAGGTTTATGATAAAACTTGTAAAGAAATCAAAGTTAAAACAAGAGAATATGGTGAGGAAGCTTTATTTAACTTGGGTATTACAAAAGTCGATAGTGATATTGTTGAATTACTAGGAAAACTTCACTTTCGAAGTAGTTATGGTCAAAATGCGTTAATGCATTCAGTTGAGGTTGCAAATCTTACTGGAATTATGGCTGCTGAATTAGGGGAGAATGTTTTACTTGCTAAGAGAGCGGGTTTGTTACATGATATTGGAAAAGCAATTGATCATGAAATTGAAGGAAGTCACATTGATATTGGCCTTGAAATTGCTCAAAAATATGGTGAGGATCCAGAGGTCTTAAATGCTATTGAATCACATCATGGTAATACTGATGCTAGTTCTGTTATTTCGGAGTTAGTAGCAATAGCTGATGCACTTTCAGCATCTAGACCAGGTGCTCGTAATGATTCATTAGAGAATTATATTAAACGTTTACAAGACCTAGAAAATATTGCAAACAATATTCAAGGTGTTGATAAATCATTTGCAATTCAAGCAGGTAGGGAGCTAAGAGTTTTAGTTCAACCTGATAAAGTTGATGATTTAGCTAGTTATAAAATAGCTAGAGATGTTAAAGAAAAAATTGAGGAACAACTTCAATATCCTGGAACAATTAAAGTTACGGTTATTAGAGAAGTTCGTGCAACAGAAGAAGCTATGTAGCTTCTTTTTTCATTAAAAAAATAGCAATTAAGCTATTTTGTTTTAGTATCTAAACTTTCAATTTCGTTTCTTAAAGAATTAATTCCTTTTTCAACACTTATTAAGATGTTTTCAAGATCTTCAAGTTTAACAAAGATGTCTTTGAAACCGTCATTTTTTTCGTTTGTTTTTTCTTCTTCAACCTTTTCTTTGGGATTTAAATCAGAAAGAACTCCTTTTAAATTTTCAATTTCTTTTTTTGATTCTTCGGTTCCGATTTTTTCTAATTTATCAATTTGAACTTTAATTTTTTCTTCATTAGTTAAATCTTTTTCATCGCCATTTTTAAGTTTTTCGATTTTTTTCTCATTTTCTTCAAATTGTTTATCAAGCTTTTCTTTGAAAACGCCATCTTTGTGTTTTTCTAGTTCCCTTTTTATTTCTTCTTGTTCTGCTTCGTATGCTATCACATCGATATTTTTTTCAACATCTTCATCTTTTTCGATTTCTTCTTCAACAACTTTTTCATCTTGCTCTTTATTTTCCAATTTTGCTATTTTAAGATCAAGTTCTTTAACGTAATTTTCTAATTTTTCTTTATCTGGGTGAATAACCATCTCTTTTAACTCTTTTAGAACGTGTTCTTTTTCTTCTTTATAAACAGCAAGTTCTAAGTCTGTTTTTTTATTTTTTTCTTCGTTGACTTCTTCGCTAACTTCTTTTTCTTCTACAGGTTTTTCTTCTACAGGTTTTTCCTCGACAGGTTTTTCTTCCTCAACCTTGCCACTTAATTTATCAATTTCTCTTTGAATTCTTTCAATTTTATTTTCTGCTGAACCAATTTCTTCAACTTTCCAATATCTTTCGCTCGGCTCTAGAGCTTTTAGTTCACTTAAAACAGCTTCTTCTTTTTTGAGGTCTGCTTTTAATTTTTTTAATTCTTTTTGTTTTTCAACATCTTCATCTTTTTTTGGAGCTTCATCAACAACTTCTTCTTTTTCTTGAACTTCGGCAACAACTTCTTCAACTTTAAAAGAGTTCTTGAAAGTTTCCCAAGGACCTTTAATCTTTTCATATATTTTCTCAGCAATTGCCGCAACTCTACCACCAACTATTTTTGGTTTTAGAGCCGTGTCTATATCATATTGTAAAAATTGATAGATTTTTTCTTTTTCAACGTTTTCCATTTGGACCTCCTGTTATTTTGTTTTTGCTAAATCTTTTATTACTTCTTTTATTGCTGACCATTCAGCTTCACTTTCGACATTTTCAAAAGTGCATCCATCTTCTGTTTTATTGAAGGTTGAAGCGATGATTTTAACGTTATCGTTTTGTCTTTCGCCCAGCGTGTATAGTATATAGTCCTTGTTAAATTCTTCTAGTTTAAACAATGCAATAACTTCGGCTTCAGTTTCTTTCCCGTTTTTCATTACTGTAATTATTTCTTTTTTAGTATCCAAAATCATCTCACCTCTCTATTTTTATACAATTATTATATCACATAGATTTTATAATTAAAAGTTTAATTAAGAAAAAAGATATATTTTTTTATCTTGTTTTTATTTTACTTTTTAAAAGAAAAAGGTAACTTTTGATAAAAAGAGGTTTACTGAGTTTTATTTTCGATCCCGATTTTGTTGATTTTTATTTTCAAAAGTGTTAATATTTTTATACAAGGATTTTAACTTTCTTTACAAAAACAAATTTTTTTTCAGAAAAAACGAACATTTGTTTGAAAAGTTAATTTTTTTAGTCTATAATTTAGGGTAGAGTGTTAATAGGAGGAAAAGAAATGATTGAAAAAGAAAAGAAAATAGCTACCATGTTTGTTGTTAAGAGAAACGGAAGAAGAGTTGAATTTGATGGAAGTAAAATAGCAATTGCTATTAAAAAAGGGTTTGACAGCATTATTGATGTTGATGACGATGATCTAAAAAGAAAGTATACTTCTAAAGATATTGATAAAGTTTATGCGGGTGTGGTTGATTCGCTTGCCTCAAAATATGATGAGGGAGACAAAGTTGATATTGAGCAAATTCAAGATATGATTGAAGAAGAGTTGAAGAGAAAGGGCTATGAAGATGTGTATAATTCTTTTTCTGAATATAGAGAAAGAAGAAACCAATCTCGTCAGTTGTTTTTTGATCAAAAAAAGCAACATAAATTTTTGAAAGTAATTGAAAACCTAGGTCTTAAGTCAGCTAGTGAAGATGATGAAAAACGTGAAAATGCTAATGTTGATGGCGATACGGCTATGGGTAAGATGTTGCAGTATGGAAGTACTATTTCAAAAGAATTTGCAAGATCATATTTATTGAAAAGAAAGTTTGCAGAGGCTCATGAAGATGGGGACATTCATATTCATGATTTAGATTTTTTAGCAATGGGAACTACTACATGTACGCAAATTGATATTGAAAAATTATTTAAAGATGGCTTTTCAACTGGTCACGGAACGGTTCGTGAACCGAAAGATATTATGGCATATACAGCTTTAGCGGCAATTGCGATTCAGGCCAACCAAAACGATCAGCACGGTGGACAAAGTATACCTGCATTTGATTATTATATGGCGCCTGGTGTTATTAGAACTTTCAAAAAACAATTTAAGCAAACTTTGAGTGATTTATTTGATTTTAGTGACTTTGCTGAATTTGTGAATTTCGATAAGGTAGTTAAAAAAATAGATGAGTTAGAATCAATTTCTTTTTCAATTGATATTTTTGAAAAATTTTATAAAGATAATACTACTGTAAAAAGAATATTTGAAAAAAGTTATGAGAAAGCAATTTTAAAAACTGAAAGAATTACTTACCAAGCTATGGAAGGATTTGTTCATAATTTAAATACAATGCATTCGAGAGCGGGTGCTCAAGTTCCTTTTTCTTCGATAAATTTTGGTACTGATACTTCTAATGAAGGAAGATTAGTTGTTTATAGTTATTTGAAAGCTGTTGAGCGTGGTTTAGGGAACGGTGAAACTCCAATATTCCCAATATCTATTTTTAAAGTAAAAGAAGGTATTAACTATAATGAAGAAGATCCAAACTATGACTTATTCAGATTAGCTTGTGAGGTTTCTGCTAAAAGATTATTCCCTAACTTTTCTTTCTTGGATGCTACATTTAATATAGGACCTTATGATAAAAACGATTATAAAACAGAAGTTGGTTATATGGGTTGTCGTACAAGAGTCTTGGCCAATGTAGTAGATGATAAAAAAGTTGTTACACCAGGACGTGGTAACTTATCATTCTCAACTATTAACCTTCCGAGACTTGCAATTAAGCACGGTATTGTGAATAACGAAAAAGCAGATATGAAAGGATTTTATGAAGATCTTGAATCTAAGATGGAACTTCTTAGAACGCAGCTTTTAGATAGATTTGCAATTCAATGTAAAAAAAGAGTTTATAACTTTCCATTTGTAATGGGTCAGGGCAACTGGGTTGATTCTGAAAAATTAGAAAAAAATGATACTTTGAGAAAATCTTTGAAGCATGGTAGTTTATCAATGGGATTTATTGGACTTGCAGAAACTTTAGTTGCTTTAACTGGTAAACACCACGGAGAATCTGAAGAGTCTCAAAAATTAGGTTTAGAAATAATTGAATTTATGAGAAAGAAAGCTGATCAATTTGCTGAAAAGCATAAGCTTAATTTTACGCTTTTGGCAACACCAGCTGAGGGATTGGCATCTAGATTTACAAATATTGACAGAGCTGTTTATGGAAAAATAAAAGGCGTTACTGACAAGGAATATTATACTAATTCATTCCACGTTCCGGTTTCTCATAAAGTTTCTATTTCTAAGAAAATAGAGTTGGAAGCACCTTATCATAATTTTGCTAATGCTGGTCATATTACTTATATTGAACTTGATGGAAGTCCTTCTGACAATATTGATAGTTTCATTAAAATTGTTCGCAAGATGAAAGAATCGAATATTGGTTACGGAGCAATTAACCATCCGCTAGATAGAGATCCGGTTTGTGGATTTTCTGGAGTTATTAAAAATCAATGTCCAGGATGTGGTCGTGTTGAAGATGATGTTAAGTTTGAAAGAATTAGAAGAATAACAGGTTATTTAGTTGGAACTGTTGATCGCTTTAATAATGGTAAAAAAGCTGAAGTAAGAGATAGGGTAAAACACAGTGAAAGCTAGAATGGCTAGACCAGTTGAAAAAGACAGTATTGTTGATGGACCCGGTATTAGAACGGTTTTGTGGTTTCAAGGTTGCACTCACAATTGTTATGGGTGCCACAACCCGCAAACTCATGATTTAGATGGTGGATATATTACTGAAACTTCTAAAATTATCGAAGAAGTTGGAGATATTTCTTTTCAAGATGGAATTACTTTTTCGGGCGGCGATCCAATAATGCAAATTGATGCAGTTTTGGAAATTGCTAAAAAATACCCTGATATTAACAAATGGCTTTATACGGGATTTACTTTTGAACAGTTGTTATTGATTGGTGAAAAAAAGGAATCAATGAGAGAATTGTTGAATTTGCTTGATGTTGTGGTTGATGGCAAATTTGAAATGAATCTTAGATCTTTTGATGTTAAATTTAGGGGTTCTACTAATCAAAGAGTAATCGATGTGAAAAAAAGTTTGAAGCGTAAAAAAGTAATTGAAAAAAAACTTGAATATAATCCTAAAAAAATAGTTTCTGAGAAAAGAGTTTACATATAACTTTTTTTTTTGTAAAGTACTGTATTTAGACTACAAATATATAGTTTTATATGTTACAATTGCAAAAGTAAGGGGGTCCAGTTAATGAGAAAAATTGAAACACATTTTAAGGAGTTGTTGAAAAAGGTGAAAAAAGGTTTTACATTAGTAGAAATGTTGGGAGTAATAGTAATCGTTGGATTGATTGTGGTAATTGTTATACCATTTGTTTCTAACGTTATTAACGGTTCAAAAGAAAAACTATATAGTCAACAATTAAAAAATATTGAATTAGCAGCTAAGACTTGGGGTAGTGAAAACTTAGCGTTTCTTCCCAAAATGGATGGAAGTACAGTTACTATATTTTTGTATAACTTAAAATCAGATGGTTTTATAGTTAAAGATATAAATAATCCTGTAACGGGAGATAGCATTCCAAATGATCTTGCTATTGAAATAACAAAAGTTGGAAAAGCATATAAGTATGTAGCTGTTTTAGAAAGTGGAGGAACTAGTGTCTTTGATGATTTTAGTGCTCCTCGAATGATACTTAACGGAGCCATTAATCAACATGTAGAATTAAATGGTATATTTCCAGGATTTTCTACTGATGATGTTACTTTGATAGGGTCGGATGGATATATTGTAAATAATTTTTCCATTAATGCTTCACTAACAAAAGAAAATTTACCGGCAACCGAAGTAGAGGTAGATAATCCGGGAATATATTATGTAAAATATGAGGTTATATATGAGGGGTATAATTTAACAGTATTTAAAAAAATTACTGTTGCGGATACATTGCCACCAGTAATAACTTTTACATCTTCTAATTCTATATTTGTCGATAGTTGTCCAACATTTGATCCGCAAGCTGGTGTAATTGTTACTGACAACAGCGGTGAATGGACTTTAGATATAGCAGGAACTCTTTCTTGCGAAGTTGGAAAGTATGAATTAACTTATACAGCAACGGATATATATGGCAATACTTCAGTGAAGAAGAGAGAAATGTCTGTTGAACCATCTCCGGCTTCATATACGGTTACTTATACAGCGACAAATGGTGGTTCGGTTACAGTTCCATCACGTACAGTATACGAAAATGAAACTTCAGCAGCGCCTGGTTATACAATGGATCCGGGATATGATACAGTCGAATTTGAAAGAATTTTAGGTTCGGGTGGAACTCTAAATTCTCAAACAGGAGAAGTTACAAATGTAACAGGCGATCAAACAATTAGAGCGAATTTTTCAATAAGCGATCCTATATTAGCTTTAATTATACAAGAAAATTATCTTCCAATATCAACAGTGGCAGATGTTCAAGCAATTGGTCAAGGAACTTCAAGAACTTGGGGTACTGGAACTGCTTATGAGACAACTGGAACTGGTAATATGAATACAAATTATGTTTTAACTAATAATATAAATATGGGTGGTATTACACTGACGCCAATAGGTGATGGAGCAGATCAAACATATACTAATTTTACAGGAATATTTGATGGATTTAATTATGTCATTTCAAATGCTACCTTGAATCAACCATCGGATTATCACATCGGTTTCTTTGCTGGTGTTAGTGGAACAATTAGAAATTTAGGCATGACAGGTATAACTGTTAATGGATATTACAGAACGGGAATAATTGCTGGTCGTGGAACTAATGCAATAATTGAAAATTGTTATACATCTGGTTCAATAACCTCAGGTGGAACAAGCGGTGGAATCATTGGTAGATTAGATGGAGGGAGTGTAACAAATTCATACTCCTCAGCAACCTTTACAGGAGCAAATGCGTCGTATGTGGGCGGTCTGATTGGTTTTATATCTGGTGCAACCGTAAGCGAATCATACGCAACAGGTAATTTAACAACTTCAGTTTCAAATGGTTATGCTGAAAGTTGGGGTGGCCTAGTTGGTGATGTAGGCGGAGGAAGCCTTATCGAAAACTCGTATGCAACCGGAATAGTTGATGGTGGATCAACTGCATCTTCAGGTGCTCACACCATAGTTGGTGGATTAGTTGGTAGAAACTATAACTCAACAATTCAAGACAGCTACGCAACTGGAACAGTTTATGGTCAGTACGTAGGTGGATTAGTTGGAGAAAACGGATGCTATCCAGGGCCTTGTTCAACAACAGTTGTAAATAGTTATAGTATTGGATTAGTTGTATTAGATACTGGTTTTTCAAGTAACTCAACTGGAGGATTAATAGGTCAACATGGTATTTATGGTGAATGTTATCCAGAATTTGATCACCCAGATCATTGTAATCCCCCTATAAGCAGTGTTTATTATGATTCAACAACATCTGGACAGAGTGATACTGGAAAAGGAATTCCAAGAACAACAACTCAGATGAGACAACAAGCTACATTTACAGATTGGAATTTCACTTCAATTTGGACAATAAATGAAACAGTTGACTATCCTAAACTTTGGTGGGAGTAGTAGAGAAGACATCTATATAGATGTCTTTTTTAATTTACATTAATATTTTAAAATGCTATACTGATTTTAATATAGATAAGGATTTATTCAAGGGATACTTTTATGTTAATGAAAGTTTTTTGAAAAATTGCTTTATAACGTTATTGTTAAAATTAAGGAGGGTCAATTATGTTGATTTATAATCGGTTGAAGGAGATTTTGAATAAAATGAAAAAAGGTTTTACTTTGGTTGAAATGCTTGGTGTAATAGTAATAGTTGGACTGATAGTAATAGTTGTTATACCATTTGTTGCCAATGTCATTAATAATTCAAGACAGAAACTGTATGATCAGCAATTAAAGAACATTGAACTTGCTGCAATGTCTTGGGGTAGTGAGAACATGGAATTTCTACCTAAATCATCAGGCGATTCAGTTACAATATTTTTGTATAACTTAAAATTTGATGGATTTATTACAAAGGACATTATTAATCCAATTACGGGAGAACCGATCCCCGATGATTTGGCAATTGAAATAACTAAAACCGGAAAAACTTATAAATATGAAGTTCTTCCAAATACTGGAGGACAGGTGACTGCCTATGATTCAAGTAGATTTAGAATCATTTTAAATGGCGCATTAAATCAGCACGTGGAACTAAGCAGTTTATTTGCTGGTGTTACACCAGAAGATATTTTAGCTTTACGACCAGATAATGAAATAATAAATTCTAGTAATGTGAGTATATCTATAACTGAAAGTAATTTGCCAGCAACTGAGGTTTTATCAACAACTCCTAAAATATATTATATTGAATATAAAATAAATTATGACGGAATCAAGCAATCTGTCTTCCGAACAATAACAGTTTCAGACACATTACCACCTACAATTACATTTGCCCAACCGACGTATTTGCTTTTATCTGACTGTCCAACTTTTAATGTAGGAGATGACGTAACAATCACAGATAATAGCGGAAGTTGGACTTTGGATGTAACAGGAACGCTTACATGTGAAATTGGAACTTATACATTAATTTACAAAGCAACTGATATGTATGGAAATGTTAATGAGAAAGAAAGAACAATTAATGTGGTTGATCAATTAACTGGTGGAGAAGAACCTGGAGGTCTTCCTAACACAGAGGAGATAGCATATATAAATAATCCAACAGAACCAGGCTATAATGGAACCCCCTGCCTTATAAATGAATTAGAGTTTACTCATATAGAGGACAAAAGAGAATTAGATCCATTAGATCATAAAACGTATGCAGTGACAAAAATAGGAACCCAATGTTGGTTT
>SKGW01000037.1 GCA_007117285.1 Bacilli bacterium | reverse complement strand
GTGCCGGAGTCATGTTACCGTTCGTGGAGTTTTGCGCTTATATGACCGATACAGACCCCTCCGATTTGGTTCAGGACGGGCGGATTAAAAAAGCCTACGATCAAGTCGGAGAACTCGATTTCAGCGTATTAAAAAATCATCCGAACGCGGAACAGGCTTTACACGCTTTTATGCCGGACAGCCTTGCTCCAATCGATTTGAACTTTAAAGCGGACGGCGCTCTTAAAAAGCTGTCCTACTGCTCTAACGTACTGGACGACAGTGTGGAAGCCGGTGTTCGTAAAAGCGCTTTCGTACAAAAAGAATTTACCGAGGGAGAGAAAACAAACCCCCTCCTAGATAACGACACGGTGGACGCCCTGGTATTATCTTATGGATTTTACAAGCTTGCATCCGCTCACACTATACTCCAGTATTCTAATAAAAACAGGGTTGACCCGGTTTTTATTTCATCAATAATTAACCACAGATAACAAAACTATGAGCACGCCAGACAAAATACAATCCGTCGTCAACGAAGCCCTTGAGAGTCTTAAAAAGAAAGCTTCTCTTTCTTCCGTTGAGGATCCTACGAAACAAGGAACTGTTGCCCCGGCTTACACGGCGGATGACAGCACCAAGAAAGCTACCGGAGTCGACGGACCTGTCGGCACCGCCGGTGGGAGTTCCGAAGCGATTCAGGAGCCTACCGAGCAAGCCACCGGGCAAACACCACCTCCCGCCACCAAAGATGGTAACACGGAGGACGCGAGTGGTACGTCTTTAACCAAAATGGCCTCCCGTGTGGTGTCATCCATGCAGAAAGCCATGGCGGAACTGCAAACCGGAAAAAACTCGGAAGAAGGTGGTGGTCAGAATAAGACCGCCTCTGCCTCCACCGCTCCCGCTGCAACCGACACCAGTAAAAAGGGTGAGGAATTTGAAATTCCCCAGGACCCCAATTACTTGATTAAAGTCAGCCATCTTATTCTCGGCTCCGAGAAGGGTCGTCAAACTTTGTCGGAACTCGCTCTCGAACAGCTCGGCGAACAACAGTCCCGCGAGATGTTGGACTCCGTGACACAGGAGTACGACGAGCTCACCAAGCAGGCCGCTTATCAAGCCGAACAGGAAAACTCAGTCTCCGCCGCGATCGAAGAGATCCTCGCAAGTCCGGATCTGGATAAGAAAGCCAAGGATGATTTCATCCGCGGGCTGAAAGTCCACAATGCCGGTATCGAGCGTATTCTCGCCGAAACCGAAGAGGCCTTGGGTGGTGAGGAGCTTCTCAAGAAAGCTTCCACCGAAGACCAGGATAAGGTCGCCGAGTTCGCACAACAAATCGAAGCCGCTTATGTACGGGGTAGCCACCTCGCCAAGCGTGCCGCCGCTATGATGGCCGGAGACCCCGGCATGGAAGGCGGAGGTATGGCTCCGGAAGAACTGGAAGCCGCTTTGGTCGAGTTGGAAAACTACGCTCCCGAGGAGAAGCTGGCCGCGATCCAGATGCTGATCGAGGAAGGCGCTATCCCTCCCGAAGTTGCGGAAGAACTCATGGCCACGCTCTTCACACCCGAAGAACTCGCACAGCTCGGAATGGGCGGAGGAGGCGAAGAAATGGGTGGATATGGCGGTATGGATCCGGAAACGGAAGCCGCTATGATGAAGGCCGCCTCGGCCATCAAGTCCGTTTACGACGAGGCTGAACAAGCCTCCAAGAAAGAAGCCGAGACTGAATCCGCAAAGAAATAAACCTCAACCTACAAGGATACACAACATATGGGAAAAGCAACATTAGAAGCTCTTCGTAACGGACTGGAATTCGTAAAAGCCTCTTGCGAAGAGTTGAGCCGTAAAGATGCCGAGACCGCGGAACTGCGCAGCAAGCTACTGCACAAGGAAGCGTCGTCAGACAGCGAAGAAAAAACACGGCTCGTCAAGGTTGCTTTCTCGCAGGATAAACTGGCGTCTGTGGTTGATGGTATGGTCAAACTGCAATTTGTGGATTCTTCTAACAAGGACGAGGTCATGCGGAGGTACCGGGAAAACCCGGATAACCTTCTCGACTTCACTCTTTCTTATCTCAGTCCTCTTATGGAGGACCATCACGACGGAGGACGCCAGGATGACAGCCTGACCAAATCCGCGTCGACTCAACATAATCCTGCGAATGCGACCGCGTCTCAGGAAGACCATCTCAAAATGCTTCGTTCCGTGAAAGTGGAGCGAAGCGCTTAACGAAACAACACAACCAAAAAGAAAATGCCTACGTTTGGCACAATAAAACGGGCAAAACCGAGGATTCGGGTTCGCAAGGGGTACTCCCCTGTCGAGCCTAGCAATCTTCATGAGGCCTACACACCAGATTCCGATGCCGATATTAAGAGCGGAATGCTTCTGGTGCTGGATAATAGCGTTGACCTACTCAAGAAAGCTACTGCAGCTTTGCTTGCCGCCGGTAATCGCCCTTATTTCGCACTGGAGGATCAGTCCGCTCCCGATGTATCCGCATCCGGAAAACTTCCTGTTATTGTATGTAACGGGAACTTCGAAGTAGAAACCGCGTTTTTCGACGCGGGGAGTTATGCGAACGGGGATCTCCTCGGAGCATCCGCCGCTAACGCCGGGAATGTGGCAGCACACCCGGATAACGGTACTCCCTCCGTGGGTTCGGCCAAAGGAATTCGTTCCTGGGCGCCCGACGCCACTCGTCCGAATTACGGAATCAACAACGAAGCCGATCCCGCCACATTCAATGGAGACGTTCTCGCTCTCTACACTGAGCATCGTGTGGACCTCGGTGACGCTTAACATCTAACACAGGAATAACAAAATGAGTACAAAATCAAATGATTGCGACCTCGCGGAAGCCAATTTGACGCTTCTACAGAACGTGTTGGATAGTGACGAAGGAACTCACAAGTCGGCTAGCGCCGCTGGTACGGACATGATCCGTAAAAGTATCAAGGAAGCCTCGTTGCTTCGCCGGTACTGCCCTCTTGTGATGAAGAGCCAGAGCGATCTCGTTCCTTCTTTGACGCACGATCAACCGTGCATCATCGAGTGGATGGAAGAGGACGCGCTTGGTGCCGCAGCCGTGCCTTTCGGGGTTAACCAGGAAATCGAATTCTTCTACCAGAAGAAGTTCGACATCAAATTCGACGTGATTCAGACGCCCCAGTGGCAGAAGAACATTTACGAATTGATGAGCGTTCGTGGGGTTGACTACGCCAAGATGATTATCGATAACGGCCTGCGTAAGGTCCATGATCTCGAAGATACCCGCTGGTTGCAGG
>SKGW01000032.1 GCA_007117285.1 Bacilli bacterium | reverse complement strand
TACCAAGAGCCATCTTTTAAATTACTCTTAAGCTTGTTATATACGTCAGTATCATTAACAAATAACTTAGCATACATACTATTACTAAAATCAGTTATTTTAAGAGTTATTATTTTTAAATTATTTTTTTTAGTTTCAAAAAAATCAATTGCAAAAACAAGACACTCAACAGCCACATTGTCCTCTTCAATAACTAAATCATCAATTTGCTTTATTCTACTTTTAATTTCATTTCCAAAGATTATTTTATTCTCAACTTTAGTTTTTCTAACAGGAACCGGTTCGGGCTCCTCTTTTAAAATACACTCACCTTTTGTTTCATCAATTTCAACTTTTATTTTAAAGTCTGGAAATCCTAGATTTTTTAAAAAATTAATTATATTTTTTTTAAGACCATTCAACTTTAATTTTTCTGCTTTATTAGCAACGGTTATAAAAACAACATTTTCATCAACTCTAAAACCACAGTCGTTATACATTTCAACTAGTGGTGAGTTTCCTAAAATAGTTTTTAAAGCAAACAAAAAATATTCATTTATTTTTTCAAAGTTATTATTTTTAACTAAAAATCTAACAGTTACTTCACCAGATGTTGGGTAGCATTTGCCAATATTTTTTTCAAAAAATTTATAAACTTCTATCGGAAGATAATCTTCAACTTGAATAACAAATTCATATCTATCTTCTTTTTGAAAGTGATTTACTTTTTCGATTAAAGCAGTCTCGAAAAGAGGATGAAAATCCTCTTTTAAACCAATTTCTTTTATTAATAATTCTAAATGCTCATCCATGCTATCACCTTCTTTGATTATACTCTATTTTTCTTTTTTAATAAAGTCTATTATTGTCTTTTCGGTTTTTAAAAAATCATCATAATCGGTCTCAAACCAATTTAACTTAAATTGATTTTTAAACCATGTATATTGCCTTTTGGCATAGTTTCGACTTCTTTTTGCAATGAGTTCTTTGGCTTCCTCAAAGTTAATTTTTTTATCGAAATAATCAAATAATTCTTTGTATCCAATCGGAGTCATTACTGCTTTTGTTCTGATCCCTAAATTATAAAAATATTTGGCTTCCTCTAAAAGACCTTCTTCAAACATTAAATCAACCCGATTATTAATTTTTTCATATAGAATTTTTCTATCTGCTGTAAGTCCAATGAAAGTTGATTCATAGAGAATTTTTTCGTCTTTTTCTTTTTGAGAATATGGTTTTTTATTAGATAAAAAGTAATTTAGTGAACTTATCATTCTTCTTCGATTATTAATGTGAATTTCAGTTTCAGGATCGACTTTTTTTAATTTTTTATATATTTGTTCATTCGTTAAATCAGAAAAATCAGCACTTTTTCTTTCTTCAAATTTATAATTATATAAAGCTGCTTTTATATAAAGACCGGTTCCACCAACAATAATCGGTGTTCTCCCTCTATCTATTATTTCCTTTATCTTCTCTCGACAGTCTCTTTGAAATTCAAAAACAGTGTAGTCATCTTTAACATCGACAAATGAAAACAAATGGTGATTAATTCCTTCTTTTTCTTCTTCGGTTATTTTAGCTGTTGCGATATCCATTCCTATATAAACTTGGGTGCTGTCGGCATTGATTATTTCACCATTGAACTCTTTGGCTAGTGCTATACTAAGTTTTGTTTTTCCTACTCCAGTTGGACCTGTTATTACAATTATCTTCATTTTATAAACATTGCATCACCAAATGAAAAAAATCGATATTCAAGTGATACAGCCTCCTTATAAGCTTTTAAAATATATTCTTTTTTAGAAAAAGCACTAACTAGCATTATTAAAGTTGATTTAGGAAGGTGGAAGTTGGTTAAAAGGCAGTCGATTGCTAAAAATTTATATCCTGGATATATAAAAATATCTGTTGAACCAGTTTCTGAAATAAATTTTCCATTCTTCATCATAACACTTTCTAAAGTTCTTGTTGAAGTTGTTCCAACACTAATAATTCTTCTTTTTTCTTTTTTTGCTAAATTTAAAATTTCACAAGTTTCGTCACTTATTGAATAAAATTCTGAATGCATTTTATGATCATCAATGTTATCTGCAGTTACTGGACGAAAAGTTCCAATTCCAACATGAAGTGTAATGGTAGTTATAATTACTCCCTTTTCTTTTAATTTCGAAAAAATATTTTCAGTAAAGTGAAGTCCAGCTGTTGGTGCTGCAACGCTGCCTGGATTTTTTGCATAAACTGTTTGGTAACGATCTTTATCTTCTAATTTTTCAGTTATATAAGGGGGTAAGGGCATTGAGCCGAGTTCTTCTAAAACTTCCAAAAATATTCCTTCATAACTAAATTGGAAGTGTGCAATTCCACCTTCTTCTTTGGAAACGCATTTTGCAATTAATTTTTCAGAAAATTTTATTTCAGTTCCAATCTTAACTCTTTTATATGGTTTAACTAAACATTCCCAAGTATCATTTTCTTTTTCTTTGATCATTAATAATTCAACAATAGCTCCAGTTTCCTCTTTAGTTCCAATAATGCGAGCAGGAATTACTTTTGTATCATTAATGACTAGAACATCACCTTTTTTAAAATAATCAACAATGTCATAAAAGTGTTTGTGTTCTATTTCTCCTGTTTTTTTATCCATAACTAAAAGTCTTGATTCATCTCGTTTTTCAATTGGTTTTTGAGCAATTAAAAAGGAGGGTAGGTGGTAATCAAATTCCTCTGTTTTCACGCTATCACTCCTTTTCTATAACTTTGATTTTAACAAATTATAGGTATCATTATCAAGTTTTTAATTAATCTTTTTCAATTCTTAAATGAATATATGCTTTTTCTGTTACACAACGTCCTCTTGGTGTTCTTTTAATGAATCCGTTTTGAAGAAGAAACGGCTCGTAAACATCTTCAATTGTGGTTACTTCCTCACCAATGCTCGATGCTATGGCCTCTACTCCAACAGGACCTCCATTAAATTTTTCGATAATTGATCTTAATAAATTATGGTCGGTATTATCAAGTCCACTACCATCCACTTTCATTTTTTCTAGTGCTGTTCTACATATTTCATTGGAAATAACTCCATCACCTAGCACAAGTGCAAAATCACTTACTCTTTTAAAAAGCCTATTTGCTATTCGCGGTGTTCCTCTACTTCTACTCGCTAGAGTACGAGCGGCATCTTCAGTTATTTCAACGTCCAAAACTTTACTTGTTCGTTTTACTATTTGAAACAACTCAATTTCATTGTAATAACTTAATTTTGAAATTATTCCAAAACGATCACGAAGCGGCCCAGTTAAGTCACCAGCTCTTGTTGTTGCTCCAACTAATGTAAATGGTGGAAGTTCGATTCTAACATTGCGTGTAGCTCCTTCGCTTCCAACCATAATATCCAAACTATAGTCCTCCATTGCTGAGTATAGAACTTCTTCAATAAATTTAGGAATTCGATGTATTTCATCAATAAATAATACATCACCATTTTCTAAAGAGGATAAGATTGAGGCCAGATCACCTGTTTTTTCAATGGCTGGTCCACTAATTGTTTTAATGTTTCCGCTCATTTCATTAGCAATTATATGAGCCATTGTAGTTTTACCCAAACCAGGTGGTCCATATAAAAGAACGTGATCAAGTGCTTGTTCACGCATTTTAGCAGCCCTTATAAAAATTGAAAGATTTTCTTTCATCTCGGTTTGGCCAATATATTCTTCTAAAGTAGTCGGTCTTAAAGTTAAATCAATATCTTCTGTCTTTAAGTTACCATCTAATAATCTATCCATATAAACCTCCATTTATAAGAGTTTTAGTGCTTCTTTTATTTGCTGTTCTAAACTTAGTTTTTCATCCATTTTAGGAATTACGCTATCAATACTACTCTTTTTGTAGCCCAAGGCTTTTAGAGTTTCAAGTAAATCGTTATTAACTTTTACATTTGTCATAGTTAACTTTCCTTTTAAATCAAGGATTATTTGTTTTGCTACTTTATCGCCAATTTTTGGAAATTTTTTCAAGAAATCAACATCTTCTTTTTCAATTGCTGATATAATTGCATCTTGTTCGTTACTAGCAAAAAGTGGAAGTGCCATTTTACAGCCCAAACCTTTAACACTTATTAGTTTTAAAAACAGTGTTAATTCTTCTCTATTTTCAAAACCATATAAACTAATTTCATCTTCTTTAACATATTGATATGTGTAAATTTTAGTTTCTAGATTTTTTTTATACTTGTAAGGATTTGCACATTTAATATGAAATCCCACATTATTTATTTCAAGTGTAACACTATCAGGCATTATTTCGGTTATTTCTCCAATTAAGTAACTATACATATTAAACCTCCATTAAATATAATATACACCAAACATTTGTTCTTGTCAATCGATAAAAAAACAACTATTGTTGCTCTTCTAAATATTCAATTATTATGTTTTCTATATTTTCATATGTTTCTCTAAAAATCAACTCGATTTCAGCTAACTTTTCATCTTTATAAATTAAAATTATATTTATTTCATTGTTTTCTTCTAAAAATATATCGTAAAAACCTTCTTCATTCAGGTTATATACTGTTTCTGTTATATTCTCAAGATAATCGGTATTTTCTCGTGTTAAGTTTGCATCATTAACCATTCTTTCAATTAAATAATTATTAAATACTAATGCTTTTTCCAAGTCCTCGTCTATTTCTATTTCAATTAATTCACCATCAATATATTCAATTTCATAATCATACTCTTCTTCATCATAAAGCACTTTTAAAAGATATGAATAATTTCTTTTCTCCAGAGTAAAACCTTCAATTTCAACTTCTTCTTCAATATTCTCATCTTCCAGAATTCTTTCTGCTATTTCGAGATCTTTTGGAATAAAAAACACTAAAACAAAGGCGAAAAAAATAATATAAAACGCTAAAATAATTGAGGATCTATATCTTCTGTTGTCCCAAAAAACTTTAAATTTTTCATAATTTTCTTTCATGATATCACCTCAATAACTTACCAACTATTTTTTCTTTTTCTTGAAGTCCATTTATAAAATCAACTGCACTCATTAGCTTTTTTCCTTCTGGCTTTACCTTTGTAAAAACAACTTCTCTGTTTTCAGCCTTAACACCAAAACCATCTTCATAAATTGCTGTTATTTCACCAGGAATTGCACTTTCGAAAAAGTTACCACTAATGTAAGATTCATAAACCTTAAGTCTCTTATTGTTAAATAAACAATATGCTCCTGGCCACATAGCCAAACCTCTTATTCTGTCATATATTTGTTTTGAACTTTTGTGAAAATCTATTTTCTCATCCTCTGGTCTTAAGTTGAAAGCAAATGTAGCTTCATCGTGATCTTGAGGAGTTCTTGGTGCTGTTCCATCAAAAATACTTGGTAGCACTTCTAAGAGTAGGTCTCTTCCTAAAATGCTCAATTTGTCATGCAAACTACTTGCTGTATCTTTATTATCAATTGGAATTTCACGACTCACTATTATATCACCGGAATCAAGCGCTTTGCTCATATGCATAATTGTAATTCCTGTTTTTGTATGTCCTTTCAGAATTGCTCTATGGATTGGTGCGCCTCCCCTTAATTTTGGAAGTAGTGAAGCATGAACATTTATGCATCCATATTTTGGAGCTTCTAATATTTCCTTTGGGAGTAGCTGACCATATGCGCAAGTTATTATTAAGTCGGGATTGAAAGATAAAATATCTTCAATTTCTTCTTTTATTTTTTGTGGTTGAATAACGAGAATAGTATTAGCTTCACCAACTTTTCTAACTGGTGGATCAACTATTTTACCATCTTTTTTTGCTCTACTAGGTTGAGTTACAATAACTTTCACATCATGACTTTTAATAAGGCCCTCTAAAACTGGAACCGCAAATTCTGGCGTTCCCATAAACATTATTCTCTTACTATTTCGATTAACTTTATCTAAATCCACATTCATCCCTCATTCTATTATAATTTTAGCATATTTCTTTTGGTTTTTCTATATTCTAAGCGGATTAATATCAATGTCAATTTTTATTTTTTTCAAATTACTAAGTTCTGTTATATAGTCAATTTCTTTTTTAATATCATTTTTATTTAAGTGCTTTATTAAAATGGAAACATTGTATTTTTTATTGATTTTAATAATTGATGAAACGGTGGGTCCTAGCACTTTTAATTTTTTGTTTTTTTTCAAGATTTCAGCCATTTTTTCTGCTTCTTTTATTAAAAAATCAAAATCGGTTGAATAGATTTTTAAAAGAGTTAAATTGATAAATGGTGGATATTCAAGTTTTTTTCTAATTTCTATTTCTTTATTATAAAAATCTTCATAGTTGTTTTCAATCGCATCAATTATACTGTAATGATCTGGATTAAAGCATTGAACAATTACTTTTCCTTGTTTTTCAAATCTGCCCGCTCTACCTGCTACTTGATTTATAAGTTGGAATGTTCGCTCAGCACTACGAAAATCTGGCATGTTTAAACTGGCATCACCACTAATAACGCCAACTAATGTTACGTTTTGAAAATCAAGTCCTTTTGAAATCATTTGCGTCCCTATTAAAATATCGTATTTTTTTTCTGAAAAATCATTAATTATTTTTCCATGAGATCCCCTTTGTCTAGTTGTGTCGTTGTCCATTCTAATTATTTTAGCATTTGGAAATTGACTCTCTATTTCTTCTTCTAATTTTTGTGTTCCTAAACCAAAATGTCTTAAGTTTTTTGAACCGCAGTGTTTACAAAGTGATATGAAATTTTGACTGTGTTCACAATAGTGACATTTTAGCGAATTGCTGTGTTTATGATAAGTTAATGATATTTCACAATTGGGACATTGAACTGCTTCTCCACAATCGCGGCAAACAACAGTTGTTGTATAACCACGCCTATTTAAAAACAAAATGATTTGCTCTTGTTTCTCTAACCGTTCTTTTATTTCTTTTAGTAATGATTTGGATAAATACCTACTGCCCGTTCTCATTTCTTCACGCATATCAATTATTTCAAATTGTTTTTTTAAATTGTTAATTGGTGTTGGCATTTTAAGTAATGTATATATTCCCATCTTAGCTCTAGTGTAACTTTCAATACTTGGAGTTGCACTACCTAAGATAAGCGGACATTTATGATATTTCGCCCTCCAAATAGCAACATCAATTGTGTTGTATTTGGGATTGTTTTCTTGTTTGTAGGTTAGTGAGTGTTCTTCATCAACTATTATCAGACCCAAGTTTTCAAAAGGAGCAAAAACAGCACTTCTAGCGCCGACTACTATTGAAACTCTTCCTGTTTTTATATTATTCCATTCATTGTATTTTTCAACATCAGTCAGACCACTATGTAAAACAGCTACTTTATTTCCAAACCTTTTTTGAAATACATCAACCATTTGTGGAGTTAAACTTATTTCTGGCACTAACATAACCACTTGTTTATCTTCGATTATTTCTTCAATTACATTTAAATAAACTTCAGTTTTTCCACTTCCCGTTACTCCGTGAAGCAAGAAGGGTTCGAATGTTTGTTTTTTTTCAATTATTTTTTCTATATTCTCTTTTTGAATAGAATTTAGTTCGAAGTTATTTTTTTTAATATTAATATCTTCTAATTTTTTTTCTTCTTCAATTATTTCAAGAATATTATATTTTACAAGTGTGTTAACAGCTGATGCTGAAACTTGATCTGCGATTTCTTTTTTTAATTTTTTTTCTTCAAAAAGCTCTAATATTTCAGTTCCTTTTTGAGTAGGTTTATAGTTTTTTAAATTTTCTTTTTTTAAAATAAGATATTTTTCTTTTTGGTTTCCTATTTTAAATTTATACGAAGCTTTAATACCTCTTGGAAGCATTGTTTGATAACAATAAATTAGGGGTGCAAATGTTTTTTCTTGAATGTACTCCCCTAATTTTAATAATTCTTTTGTCAAAACTTCTTCTTCATCAATTATTTCAAGTATTTCTTTTAATTTGAATTCACTTTCACTTTCATCTGAAAAATTAATAACAAACCCTTCGATTGTATTTTTCCCAAACGGAACTTTCACTCGCTTACCGATTTGTATGCTCTTTTCTAATTCTTTTGGAACTAAATAGGTAAATGTTTTATCAATACCGCTGTATCCAATTTCAACTAAAACTTCTACTTTCATTTTATCACCTACCTAATAAGGAAATTATACCACAAAAAGAATCGGAAAGATTTTTCAACTATTTTCAATTAACAAACAAACAACTTCTTCCTTTGTTTTAAAATAATTTTTTTCTAAAATCTTTACTTGCTTTCTGTTGAAGAAAAGTTTAACTGGAAAGATCTTTTTAATATCATACTTTACACCTTTTGATTCAAGGTAGCGACACATAAAAACTTTGCAGGCAATATTTTGGATTTCGCACCTTTCGTTTTTCAGATATTTGCAAAGTCCAACTTTGTTTTGATAACAACAACCGTTATTTTCATGTGTTGATTTTCCTAGTCGATTAGCAATGCACTGGCCTTCTTGAAAATCACAGTGATTGTTTTTTTTCACATCGTTATCTATAGAATCACAAATATACTCTATTATAAGATTATATTTTCTTTCTAAATTGTTTTCATTGATTATTTTTTTAATTTTCGGAATGACACTTATGTCCTTTGTATAATGTTTTTTAAAATCATCCAACTTTATTTCTTTTTTCAATTCTAAACACCTCGCTAGTTTACTACATAAATAATACTACACATTATCCAGATAAATCAAACTAACTTAAATTTTTAGAAAAAAAGATCATAATTAAGCATTGCGCTTAAAAGATCTTTTTCGATGTTTTTTTACTTGTTTTTTTTCATATATTCTTTTATATTTGAAAATTCTGTTTCGGCACTTAAATTAGTTTTATTTAATTCTTCAAAAAGTTTTTTCTGATCTCTTGATAATTTCTTAGGCGTTACAACTCTTAAAATAACATACAAGTCACCTTTTCTAAAAGAATTCAATTCAGCGACACCTTTGCCCTTAATTCTGTGTTTGTCTCCAGTTTCACTTCCGGCTGGAATTGTTAATTTCACAGTTGAATCAAGAGTTGGAACCTCTAATTTAGTTCCTAAAGCAGCCTCGCTAATTGTTATTGGTAATTCAAGAATAATATCAGTACCTTGTCTTTTAAATATAGGATGTTTTCCAATTCTAAATTCAATATATAAATCACCCGCTGGTCCATTATTTGCTCCAGCATCGCCAAAGCCACTCATTCTAAGTTGATTTCCATCATCAACACCAGCCGGTATTTTAACTTCAATTTTTTTATTCTTCTTAACTTTACCAGATCCGCCACATGTTGAACATTTGCTTGAATATATTTTTCCTTTTCCACCACATGTTGAACACACAGTTCTCGTTCTAAAAGTCCCAAACATAGTTCTTTGTTCTACTTCAACTTGACCATGACCGCCACAATCTGGACATGTTTTTTCACCGTGACCACCTTTTCCATGACAATCCGGGCATGTTTCACTAAGCGAGACTTCAATTTCTTTTTTAGAACCAAAAATGGCTTCCTCAAAAGTAATATCCATTGTTTTTAAAATATCACGGCCCCTTCTTTGACGAGGTCCTCTACTACCTCCTCCAAAAAAGTCTCCAAAGCCGCTTGCTCCAAATAAATCACCAAAAATATCCGAAAAATCAAAGTCCGAATAATCAAATCCAGCTCCACCTTGTGATGAAAATGCTGAATGACCATACTGATCGTACTTTGCTCTTTTGTCAGCATCACTCAAGACGGCGTAGGCCTCCTGGGCTTCTTTAAATTTTTCAGAAGCGTCTGCCTCTTTTGAAACATCTGGATGATATTTTTTAGCTAACTTTCTAAATGCGCTTTTTATTTCATCTGCAGATGCAGTTTTAGAAACACCTAAAATCTCATAATAATCTCTCTTGCTCATACAATCTCCCCTTTATGAGAAAAAGTCTTTAAAAGACTTTATTTTTCCTCATACTCTGCATCTACTACTTTTTCTTCTTTTTCTTCAGTTGGCTCTTCTTCTTTAGTTTCTTCAGCTTTCTTTGCTTGTTCTTCATAAACTTTAGTTGCAAGTTTCATAGAAACCTCATTTAATTTTTCTTTGTTTTCTTTAATTTTCTCCAACTCATTTTTTTCTAAAGCTTCTTTTAGAACTTTAACTAATTCTTCTGCTTCTTCTTTGTCTTTAGGATCAACTTTGTCACCTAAATCCTTTATTGCTTTTTCAGTTGCAAAAACTAATTGTTCAGCTTCGTTTCTTAAATCTGCTTCTTCTTTTCTCTTTAGGTCCGCTTCTTTATTGGCCTCTGCTTCTTTTACCATTTTTTCAATTTCTTCTTCTGACAAACTTGTTGTTGATGTAATAGTAATTGATTGTTCTTTATTAGTTCCTAAATCTTTAGCCTTAACATTAACAATACCATTAGCATCAATATCAAAAGTAACCTCAATTTGTGGAACTCCCCTTGGTGCCGGTGGAATATCAGTTAACTGAAATCTTCCCAATGTTTTATTATCAGGTGCCATTGGTCGCTCACCCTGAAGTACATGTATATCTACTGCGGGCTGGTTATCAGCTGCTGTTGAGAATATTTGACTTTTACTTGTTGGAATTGTTGTGTTTCTTGAAATTAAAGTAGTCATAACACTTCCCATTGTTTCAATACCAAGTGATAGTGGTGTAACATCAAGAAGTACTATATCATCTACATCTCCTGATAAAACACCAGCTTGAATTGCTGCTCCTGCTGCAACTACCTCATCTGGATTTACTCCTTTTGAAGCTGGTTTCCCAAGTTCTTTTTCAACAACTTCAACTACTTTAGGAATTCTTGTTGAACCACCAACTAATATAACTTTTTGAATATCGTTTTTAGTTACTCCAGCATCTTTCAATGCTTTTCTAACTGGATCCAATGTTGATTCTACTAAATCATCAATTAATTCTTCAAATTTTGCTCTAGTCAATGTTTTTTCAAAATGCAAAGGTCCTTCTGATCCTTGTGAAATAAATGGAAGTGAAATCTGAGTTGAAGTTACTCCACTTAATTCTTTTTTAGCTTTTTCAGCTGAATCTTTTAATCTTTGCATTGCCATTTTGTCCTTGCTTAAGTCAACGCCATTTTCTTTTTTAAATTCTGAAACTAAGTAATCAATAACTCTTTGGTCAAAGTCATCCCCACCTAATTTATTATTTCCGCTTGTTGATTTAACTTCAAAAACTCCATCTCCTAATTCAAGAATTGAAACGTCAAAAGTTCCTCCTCCTAAATCGTATACCAAAATCTTTTCAGGATCGTCTTTATCTAGACCATATGCAAGCGCTGCTGCTGTTGGTTCATTAATTATTCTTTCAACTTCTAAACCAGCAATTTTACCAGCATTTTTAGTTGCTTGTCTCTCTGCATCATTAAAATAAGCTGGTACTGTAATAACGGCTTTTTTAACTTCTGAACCTAAATAACTTTCAGCTGTTTTTTTCAAATCCGTTAAAATCATTGCGCTTATTTCTTCTGGTGTGTATTCTTTATCGCCAACTTTTATTTTTTCATTTGTTCCCATTAATCTCTTAACCGAAACAATTGTATTTGGATTAGTAAGCATTTGTCTTTTTGCTGATTCTCCAATAAATTTTTCATCATTTTTAAATGCAACTACTGAAGGTGTTGTTCTTCCTCCTTCTGGGTTTGCAATTATTTTTGCCTCTCCTCCTTCGAAAACGGCAACACAACTATTAGTTGTTCCTAAGTCTATTCCTATAATTTTACTCATAATATCATTCCTTTCTTATTCACTTATTTTAACCTTTGCAGGTCTTAGTACTTTCCCATTCATTAAATAACCCTTTTGTAATATCTCTATAACTGTACCAGGTTCTACATCATCTCTTTTTTCCTTCATTAGAGCGTCGTGATAAATAGGATCGAATGGTTTGTTGATTCCATCTATTTCTTTTAAGTTAAATTTACGAAGCGCACTCATAAAGTTTTCATAAATCATCATAAAGCCTGATAAAAATTTTGAAACTTCATCATCTGGATTATCATCATCCATCGAAACTGCTCTTTCAAAATCATCTAAAAGCGGTAGTATTTCCAAAACAATTTCTGAATTCGCCATTTGAATCATCTTCATTAACTC
>SKGW01000027.1 GCA_007117285.1 Bacilli bacterium | reverse complement strand
CTAAATGTATATTCAGTAAGATGTGCAAGACCTGGAAAGATATTGCTCGCCTGCCAGCTTCCACTATTAACACGATAGTGAGTTGCACCTGTAACTGCCGTAACTGTAGCAGTTGTTGATGTTTCTTCTGAAGTCCAAGTCACCTCTGTAATAGCACCTATTTCTTGATTTGCTTTTGGTGACATACTTTTTATTGTATCTTCAATTGTTACTGTATCTATATTGGCTTGAAATTCATATTCTTCAACCGGATTTAAACCAGCAAATGTTCTGCTCGCTTGCCAAGTTCCCCAAACATCATTTTGACCTACTCTATATTCAACAGTGGTTCCAGTTGCTGCAGGTATTTCTGCAGTTACAGTTCCAACTTGTGATGTCCAAGTAACTGGTCCATAATATAAAGGAAACACACATTCACCATCAAATACTTCTAGTATTGTAACAGCGCCATAAGATATTGAAACCAACATAGTTTGATTTTCACTATATTTTTCTGACTTTTCCATAAAAACTTTTTCAAGTGATCCAAATTCAATCATATCTGTTACTGGTATACAATAAACTGAACCATCTAATTTTTCATACTTATTTGGATTTCTCTCCATATATGATGATATTGATTCTAAAAGAAGCTTATTTTCAACTTCTTCAACATCGGTCATTCTTTTATTAACAAAACTAATAACTGATGGAATTACAAAAAGAATTAAAACAGCCATTAAACCAAGTACCATTAGAAGTTCGACTAAAGTAAACCCTTTTTTTAATTTCATATTAAATAACCTCTTTAATTTCATAATTGATTTTTTTATATATTTCATATAGTACCTTCTTTCTACTATATTAATTATAAAATTTTTTTAAAAAAATGTAAATAAAAAACAACTATTGGTTGTCTTTTACTTTAATTTCTTCAACATTTTTATATGTTCCACAAGATGCACATACTCTATGAGGCTTTTTAATTTCACCGCATTTTGGACATTTTGTTACTTGAACAGTTTCTAATTTATAATGAGTACGACGCTTTCTTTTTCTCGTCTTACTAACTTTTCTTGCTGGTACTGCCATATATTAACACCTCTTTCTTATAATAATTCTTTTAATTTTTCAAACTCTGAATTTTTATTATTGTACTTTTCCTCATCGAAAGCTTTTGCTTTTGGATTTACGACTTTCATGGGAATTTCAACTAGTACATTTTCCCATACAATTGGAAAAATATCAAGTGTATTTTCATTTATTTTTAGTTTTTTATCAAATTCTTCTTCGATTTCATCTAAATAACAATCTATTTTTAAATTACCAGGAATTGTTGTTGGTTCAAGTGAAATTGAACAAGGAATTATAAACTCCCCATTTATTTCTAAAACAACTCGAATGTTGTTTGATTCACTACTTATAAAACCTTTTACCGTGAAGTCCTTGAATTCTGTTACGCCTAATTTTTCGGCATCTTCATTGGAAACTTTTAGTACTTCGTCAACCTCAATTTTAGTGTAACTTTTATTATTTAGACCTGTTAAATCAATTTTCATTTGCATCACCTACTTGATTATACCTTTTTTTTCAACAAAAAACAATCATTTTATGGTAAAATAATAGTGGTGATTAAATGAAAACAGTTGGAATTATTTGCGAATACAATCCATTTCACAATGGACACCTTTATCATTTAGATAAAGTTAAAGAATTATATAAGGATCATATAATCGTTTTGGTTATGTCTTCTTCTTTTATGCAACGGGGTGAGCCCAGCATTATAGATAAATGGACGAAAACAAAAATTGCTTTGGAAAATGGAATTGATATTATTGTTGAACTTCCATTCCCCTTTTCAACTAGCAGTGCTGATCAGTTTGCAACTGGAAGTATTTCTATTTTAAAACATTTAAAAGTTGAACATCTTTTATTTGGAAGTGAGTCTGGAAATATAGATGAAATTAATGATTTTATTGAAAAGAATAGTGAAATTGAAAAACATGTAAAGGGATTTTTAGATGAGGGTCTTAGTTATCCAAAAGCTATGGGAGAGTCCTATAAGAAAGTAACTGGTAATTCTTTTGAAAAACCTAATGATTTACTTGCTATTAGTTATTTAAAAGCAATTAAGGATTTAAAAGCTAAAATAACTCCAGCAACGATTAAGCGAAGTAATGATTATCATGATAAGAATTTAAACAATACTGTTGTTAGTGCTAGTGCAATTAGAGAGGGTCTTTTGAATAAAACGAATATTTCTTCTTTTGTTCCAGCTTCTACTTTACTTAATTTACATGATTTACATTTTATTGATGATTACTTTCCTTTTTTAAAACATCAAATTTTATGTAATATTAACGAACTTGATAAGTTTAATTTAGTTGATGAAGGAATTGAAAATAAAATTAAGAGACACATTTTAACTGCTACTAGTTTTGATAATTTAATTATGAAGATTAAAAGCAAACGATATACTTATAGTCGTCTTAGAAGAATGTTGACTCATATTATGTGTGGTTATACTAAGAAATTGAATAAAAAATTTAAAAAAATTGAATATATTAGAGTTCTTGGTTTTAGTAATAGAGGTCAGGGGTATTTGAATAAAATAAAAAAGGAAGTTAAACTTCCAATTGTTACTAATTATTCTAAGTTAAATAATTCTATGCTATCTTATGAGATGCAAATTACAGCTATTTATGCTTCTACTTTGGACGATTGTAAACAAATTAAACTTGTTAATCGAGAATATAAGAATAATCCTAAAAACATTGTTTAATATTCATCCGATGGTCTTGGAAATCCGATATATACTTGGTTAAAGTCTGAATATTCTTCAATTACTTGAGAGATAACACTTTCAAGTTTTTTATATACAATTACTTTTTTTACAATCATGTCATCTTCAATTTGAATTGCTATGTTAATTGTATCAAATGAATGTTCGCCGCTTATCTTTATCATATCTGAATATAATTTTTCGTATTTTGCGTTTTCACCGACTGAAAATTCTGCCGTATAAACATTATCATTTTTTTCCATTATGTTTGCTATTAATTTAATGTCTTCAAAAAGCATGTTTTTTTTCATAAAATCTACGTTTCCACCTTTTTGTTCAAGTTCTTCAAAAGTTTCTTTTGAGAAAATAGATTCTTGTTTTATTGAAATGCTTTTTTCAACTATTTCTTCTTCGTAGTTATATTTTTCAAATACAGGATTTGCTTGAACTCTAGGAATCGTTTCATCTTTATGATTATATGAGAAATCACTTTGGTTATACATTTTTAACCACGTATTATTTTCATAATCATAGTGTGTTGTTGTTGTTTCGTTCATTATGCGATTCCCTATTTTATATTGAGCAGTTGAATTAACAATCAAACCTGTTACTTCTTCCATATTCTCTAATGTTTGTTTTAAAAACTCATCTTCAATTACAATTACTTCTTCTTCATCAATTGGATCTTCTTTTTTTTCTTCTTCTTTTTTCCCAAAACATCCTGTTAACAAAAGTAGCATTAATAATAAAATAAATATTTTTTTCATAAAAACCCCTTTTCTATTTTTGACACTTTTCACAATAATATGTGCCTCTTCCACCAATTCTTGTTTTTTTAATTATATCACTACAAGAAGAACATTGCTCGCCTTCTTTTCCATGAACGTAAAGTTCATTTTGGAATTTTCCACTTATTCCTTCATCTGAGGTGTAACTTCTAATCGTTGTGCCACCTAATTTTGTTGCTTTATCTAAAACTAGTTTTGTATTTTTAATTATAGCTTCAATTTCGTTTTTTTTCAAACTACTTGTTTTTCTAAATGGATTTATTTTACTTAAAAAAAGTATTTCATCTGCGTATATATTTCCAATTCCAACTAAAATTGTTTGATCTAGTATGGCTGTTTTAATTGGGATTGTTTTTTTGCTAAATTTTTCTTTTAAATATTTATAAGTTAGGTCTTCTGGTTCTGGACCTAGTAGAAAAAGTGGTGATTTATTTATTTCATCTTTTTTTATTAAATGCATTTTGCCAAATTTCCTTGTGTCCATATATCTTAATTCTTTGTTATTATTTAAAACAAATGAAATATGTTCATGTTTTTTTAATTCTTCTTTTTTTTCTTTTAGATGGTATTTTCCTTCCATTCTTAGATGACTTAGTAAGTAGTGATCATTTAATTCAAAGACAATCCACTTGCCCCGTCTTTTTATATCTAAAAATGTTTGATTTTTTATTTTTTCAAATTCTTTTAAATCAGTTGCAATAATACCATTATAGTAAATTTTAACATCTTCAACTTTTTTGTTAAGAATTTTTTTCTTTAATGTTTCTTTTACTGTTTCTACTTCTGGAAGTTCAGGCATTTTATCACCCCTTTTTAATTAATATCATTAATGTTTACTTGATTAAACTTGTCATATTCTTCAATAAGTTGAAACGCTACTTTGTCATCTTTTAAATAGGCTGTTACAACTTTAATAACATATCCGTTATTAGTTTGAATAGCTCTTATTACTCTATTGGCATCCATCGAGAAGATGAAATTACGAGTTGCCTCACTCATTTCGTAATTTTTATCTATTTCAACATCATATTTGCAAATTTCATCTATAATAAAACTACAATACTGAATATCATTTTCTAGTTCAAATATTCGATCATTATGCTTTTTGATAACTCCTTGTATTGCATCATCCTCAAATTTGTATTTAAAATTCACGCGATCGCCACGATAGCTAAAATCAATTGTGACATACTCATCGTCCCAAGTTTGAAGTATTGGACTTGCTTCTACAAAAGAATAATAGTTGTCTTCATTAACTATAAAAAGTTTCGAAAAATCACCCGTTACACTTTTGAAGTCTATAATTGATTTCCTGCTTGGGAGATTCACATAATAATCAGCAACTATTTCTCCGCCAACATCTCCATGTACAAGGTGGACGTGGTTTTTGACAAAATAACTTTCAAGTTCTCTCATGGTTTCAATTATTTCTTCAAATGTATAATCCTTTTTCGTTTCTGTTTTATCGGATTTTTCATCCTCTTTTTTTGTTTCTTCTTCTTGATTACTTCCATCATTTATTAGTTCTATTCTTGAATTACTTTCTTTTTTTTGATTGTTAGTTAAACTACAACCAGCTAAAAATATAAATAGAATTAGTAGTAGTTTCTTTTTCATAAAACACCTCTATTGTAATTTTATCACTTTTAATTAAAAAAAACACCAATTTGGTGTTATTTTACTTTTTTAATTAACGTTTTCTGTTGAACTTTTTCTTTTATAAGAACTTCAAATTCTCTTTTATCAACAGAATAACTGACAATATCTCCGACTTTTTTTCCGATAATGGCTGCTCCGATTGGACTTTTTATTGATATTTCTTGGACTTCAGCCAAAACATCTCCATAGCCCTCCATAAGCCTACATATCATTTCTTCGGTATTATCATCG
The DNA here is from genome assembly GCA_007117285.1 of Bacilli bacterium. Lineage (GTDB taxonomy): Bacteria > Bacillota_I > Bacilli_A > RF39 > UBA660 > CSBR16-174. Next base: position 6,761 of record SKGW01000027.1, on the reverse strand, counting down.
TTAGTAACATCTAATCTAACAATATCTCCAACATCAATGAATCCTTCTTCATCTTGGTTGAAATTTTCGGATTCAGAAATATCAGAACGCTTAAGTTCATGATTTTTCATAACATCCCTCCATAATATAATTTTATCATAATTATGAAGTGGTGTCGAATTATGCAACTTCTATTTTGCTTTTTCCACCCATATAAGGTCTTAGTGCTTCTGGTATGTTAACTGAACCATCTTCATTTAAGTTATTTTCAAGAAGTGCGATTAACATTCTTGGTGGTGCAACTACTGTGTTGTTTAATGTATGTGCATAATATTTTTGGTCACCATCTTTAATTTTAATACCTAATCTTCTACTTTGTGCTTCAGTTAAATTTGAACAGCTTCCAACTTCAAAGTATTTTTCTTGTCTTGGACTCCAGGCCTCTACATCTAGGCTTTTATATTTTAAATCAGCTAAGTCACCTGAACAACATTCAAGTGTTCTAACAGGAATATCAAGTGTTTTAAATATATCAACTGTTGCCTGCCACATTTTGTCATACCACATTTCACTTTCATTAGGATGACATACTACAACCATTTCTTGCTTTTCAAATTGATGAATTCTATATATTCCACGTTCTTCAATTCCATGAGCACCTTTTTCTTTTCTAAAGCATGGAGAATAACTTGTAAGTGCTTGTGGTAATTTAGAAATATCTGTAATTGTATCTTTGAATTTTCCAATCATTGAGTGTTCACTTGTACCTATAAGATAAAGGTCTTCACCTTCTATTTTATACATCATAGCATCACGCTCTGCAAAGCTCATTACACCATCAACAACGTCACCTCTTATCATAAAAGGTGGTATACAGTATGTAAAGCCCTTATCAATCATAAAGTCTCTTGCATATGTTAAGACAGCTGAATGAAGTCTAGCTATATCTCCCATTAGATAGTAAAAACCATTTCCTGAAACTCTTCTAGCTGATTCTAAATCAATTCCATCTAATTTTTCTAAAATTTCAATGTGATATGGGACTTCAAAACTATAGTTTGGCTTTTCTCCAAACACTTCTCTCTCAACATTTTCTGAATCATCTTTTCCAATTGGAACAGTATCGGCAATAATATTTGGAATTGTCATCATTATTTCATTGATTCTTTCTAAATGTTTTGATTCTTCGTTTTCAAGTTCAATAATTTCATTGGCATAGTTATTTACTTCTTCTTTTATTTTTTCTGCTTCTTCAACCATACCATTGCGCATTAAAATACCAATTTCAGCACTTTTTTCATTTTTTAATCTTCTTAAATGATCTCCCTTTTGTTTTACATCACGATTCTTAATATCAAGATCAAAAACTTCATCAACTAATGGTAGTTTTGAATCCTGAAACTTTTTCTTAATGTTTTCCTTTACTAAATCTTTATTGTTTCTAATTAAATTAATATCAATCATAATATCTCTCCTTTTTTTTATATAAAAAAACACTATCTCCAAAATAGGAGCGATAGTGTCGCGGTGCCATCCTAATTACACATAAGTGTATCTTTTTTTGATAACGGAGTATTCTCCGGTTTAAACTCATGAGTAGATTCACAAAATATTGTTATCAATTCCCACCAACCATTGACTCTCTAAAAACTTTTTTTTTGCTACTAATCTCAGTCCTCGTTTTAAAATATGTAATAAATATATCATTTATTGATTTTCTTGTCAAACTAAATTGCTAGGTAGAATAGATATAGTGCTAGTAACAGTGCTAGTATTCCAAATATTATTTTGCCAAAGAAATATATTTTACTATAGTTTTCTGATTTTCTTATTTCATTTAATGCTCCAAATGAAGTGCCAGCTGCTATTGTTAAGAAGCTATTTCCAAATGAATATAAAAGTAATAAGATAATTCCATAAAGAAGTGAGCCCTGAGTTCCTGCTATTGTTAATATAATTATTAATACTGGTGTTGAACATGGGATTGCGAAAAATCCTGATAAAATACCGGTTAAAAAAGATCCTTTATAACCTCTTTGTTTTACTTTTGACATTAGATTAGTTGATGGAATTATATTGATTACTTCCCACATTTGAAGAACCATAATAATTAAAATAAAAGAAAGTAAATAATAAAGCCATGTTCCACCAAATATTACTAGTTGGTTTAATGATACTGCAACTATTGCTAGTGCTGTATACATTATTGTACTTCCTAGTACAAACACGAGCGATAATTTCAATGCCTTTTTTTTACTATCGGTTCCACCAACATAAGCAATTACAAGTGGTACACTTGATAAGCAACATGGTGAGAAAGATGTTAGTATTCCCGCTAGAAGTGCGAGGATTGGACCTAAATAAACTGCTGTTTCAATTAGAGTTGATAAATTGTTGAGTAGATCAGTCAAATGTATACCCCATTTCTCCAAACACTTCAATCATTTTTTCTTTTGTTTGAGCTCCGTAAGTTACTTTAAAAAGTTCTCCTTCTGAATCGTAATAAAATTGAGTTGGGATTACTTTAAAGTCAAATTGTTTTCTTAAAATTGGATATTTTGTAATATCGACAAATTTAACAAATGCTTTGTCGGTTAAATCACTATTTAGTTCTTCAAGAGCAACTTCCATTTCTTTACATAAAACACATGTGTGTCCTCCTATATCAAAAAGAGTTGGAATTCCTTTTCTTAAAAATTCTTCTTTTTTAAATGTTTCATCGACGTGTAGTTCACTATTTAGTTCATCATTACTTTTATTTTTATATAGAGTAACTCCTAAAAAAAGAGCCACTATTGCGATAATTATTATTGCATTTTTCATAAACCTCTCCTTATTTTGCAGAATACCAATCACAACTAGTTGCAATATCAACTTTTAGTGGCACTTTTAGTTCTGTGATGTTTTCCATGCAATCTTTTACTATTTTTTTAACAATCATTAATTCTTCTTCTAAAACATCAAATACAAGTTCATCGTGCACTTGTAAAATCATTTTACTCTTAATGTTTTTTTCTCTAAATTCTTCGTCTATTTTAATCATTGCCATTTTTAATATATCAGCGCTTGTTCCTTGAATTGGTGTATTTAACGCCATTCGCTCACCTTGTTTTCTAATCATGTAGTTTTTATTGCCAAGTTCTGGTATTATTCTCTTACGATTAAATAACGTGGTTACATAGCCCTTTTCAAGTGATTCACTTATTGTATCATCCATATATTTTTTAACACCTGGATATTCTTCTAAGTAGTTATTAATGAACCTTTTGGCCTCCTCAAAACTAATGTTTAAGTTGTTTGAAAGACCATATTCACTAATACCATAAATTATTCCAAAGTTTACGGCTTTGGCAATTCGTCTCATTTCACTATTTACTACATCAACATCAAAAATATCTTGTGCTGTTTTAGTATGAATGTCATCGTTGTTTTGAAATGCTTCAATTAAAGAAGGAACTTCTGAGATGTGAGCTAAAATTCTAAGTTCAATTTGTGAATAATCAGCACTTAATAAAACACTGTTCTCACTAGCTACAAAAGCTTTTCTAATTAATCTTCCATATTCATATCTAATTGGAATGTTTTGAAGGTTTGGCTCTACCGATGATAATCTTCCGGTTCTTGCTAGTGTTTGATTATAAATTGTATGAATTTTTTCATCTTCAATTGAACTTTTTAAACCCTCTATATATGTACTGTAAAGTTTTGTTAAAATTCTATATTCTAAAATTTTACTAATTATAGCATGTTCATCAACTAACTTTTCAAGCACATCAACATTTGTTGAAAATCCTGTTTTTGTTTTTTTACCATGTTGTAAGTTTAGTTTTTCAAAAAGAATGTTTGCAAGTTGTTTTGGTGATGAAATATTAAACTCTTCTCCAGCAAGTGAATATATTTCTTCACTTAATAAATCGATTTTAATTTTTATTTCTTCTCCCATTTCATCGAGAACTTCTTTTTTAATACAAACGCCACTGTATTCCATATCACCTAAAACTTCTGTTAATTTAAAATCAACATTATAATATAGATCTGTCATATTGTTTTTTTCTAAATCATCTTTATAGACGTCTTTTGTTTCGAAAATAAATTTGCTTTTTAAAATGCTATTTTGAATAAACAGTTCTTCACTTGGTTTTTCAATTACTGAGTAGGCCTGCTGGTTTGCTAGATAAGATATGTCATCTTTGATGTTTAAATCAAGCAAATAAGCCGCAATCATTGTATCAAAAACAGTGTTTTCAAGAGCAATTGCTTCTTTTTTTAAAGCGACAAAAGATCTTTTTAAATCATATGTATATTTTTCAAAGTTAAATTTTTCTAAAAATTCCTTGATTAATTCTTTTTCCATATAAAAAGCGTCTTCATCATTATAAACTGACATTCCTATTATATTGGCCTGGTGGTAATTTGTATTATCAAGTTCTAAAAAGAAAGCGTATTCTTTAGTTATTTTAACTTCATTAATACTTTTAATTTCTTTTGTTTTTTTAACTTCTTGTTTCTTATTTTTAAGCATTGAGAAAAATTCAAGTTCTTGAAAAAGGTTTCTCAACTCTGTTTCATTTTCTTCTTTTACTTTTATACAATCTAGTTCTATTGTAATTGGAACTTCTGTGTTTATTTTTGCAAGATCATAGCTAAGATAAGCATTTTCTTTATCATCGACTAACTTATCCTTCATTTTGCCCTTTACCTCATCAATGTGATCATATAAATTATCTAGCGTTTTGTATTCTTGAATTAGTTTTAAAGCAGTTTTTTCACCAATGCCCTTAACTCCTGGAATATTGTCGGATGAATCACCTTGAAGAGCTTTTAGGTCAACAACATTTTTTGGATCAATTTCATATTCATTTTCAAATGCTTTTTTATCATAACGAATAAAATCTTTTTGTTTTAAAAGTTTCATTTCAACTTCTTCACTAATAAGTTGTAATAAATCACGATCGCTGCTTATAATTGTTCCTTTAACGTCTTCGTGTTTATCACAAAATTTTGAAACGGTTCCGATTATATCATCGGCTTCATAGTTATCTATTTCGTAACAAGATATTCCCATGTTAGTTATAATTTCTTTTGCAATTGGAAATTGCTGTTTCAAGTCATCCGGTGTTTCAATTCTTCCTTCTTTGTAATTTTCATACATGTCGTGACGAAATGTTCGTCCAATATCAAAAGCAACTAACATATATTCTGGTTTTTCTTCTGCTATTATTTTATTTATCATATTAACAAAACCGTAAAGTCCATTTGTTGGAAATCCTTTACTGTTTTTCATTAAATTTCCTGTGTATGCTGTTGCATAATAACTTCTAAAAAGGAGGTTGTTTCCATCAACCATTACTATTTTTTTCATTATATTCCACCCTTCTATAAGATAAGAATTAATACATATTTAGTATTCATTATTCACCTAGTACAATTTTATCACTTTTAACTCTAGTTAACAAACAATTATGGTTTTATTTTTAAATATTTAATAAAAAAAATATAGATTTTTATCTATATTTTGTATTTTGAGAAATTGACTTTCCTGGTCTTCTACTTCTATTATTATTTTTATTGTTGAAAGTATTTTTTTTAGGTGTTAATTCAAAATGTTTCATAGGATATTTTGAGTTTTCTTGTTCTGTTATTGGTTGATTTGTTAATCTTTCAATAACTTGAACACCTTTTTTTTCATCGATGTTACAAAGAGATATTGCAGTTCCGCTGAAACCAGCTCGTCCTGTTCTACCAATTCTATGCACATATGTTTCTGCTTTTTCTGGCATTTCGTAATTAATTACGTGTGATAATTCGGAAATATCTATTCCTCTTGAAGCAATGTCAGTTGCTATAAGTACTTTACTTTTTCCTGTTTTAAAGTTATTTAAAGCCATAACTCTTGCACTTTGAGATTTGTTTCCATGAATTACTTCACTTCTAATTCCCATTGAATTAATGGATTTTGTTAATTTATTTGCTCCATGTTTTGTTCTTGTGAAAATTAATGCTGATTTTATTTCATTTTCGTTTAATATATCCATTAGTAATGAAGTTTTATTTTGCTTGTCAACATAATAAAGTGATTGATCTATTTTTTCAACTGTTGCTGTTTCTGTTTCAACTGAAATTGACACATGATTTTTTAATATTGTATTTGCTAGTGTTTTTACTTCATTTGGCATTGTTGCTGAAAAAAGAAGTGTTTGTTTTTCTTCTTTAGCACTTTTAATGATTTTTTTAACATCATTAATAAATCCCATATCAAGCATAATATCTGCTTCATCTAATACTAAAATATCTAAGTTATTTAGTTTTACAATTCTCTGATTAATTAAATCTAATAATCTTCCTGGCGTTGCTACTAAAATATCAACACCCTTTTTTAAAACAGCTTCTTGTGATTTTTGATTTACACCACCAAGTACTACTCCACTTTTTAAGTTAGTGAATTCGCTATATTTACGAAAGTTATCTCTAACTTGAATAGCTAGTTCTCTTGTTGGTGTTAGTACTAGCGCTCTTATTTCTTTTTTTCCACTAATATCATTTTCTAAAAGTTTGTCTAATATTGGTAATGCAAAAGCCGCTGTTTTACCAGTTCCTGTTTGCGCACATCCAAGCACATCTTTTCCCTCAATTATTGGTAGAATTGCTTTTTTTTGAATATCAGTCGGTTCTGTATATCCTGATTTTTCGAGTGCATCTAACAATGGTTTTTTTAAGTTTAAATCTTTAAAGTTCATATAATTCCTCTTTCCCTTTAAAAAGATAGAAATAAATCTATCTTT
>SKGW01000057.1 GCA_007117285.1 Bacilli bacterium | reverse complement strand
CTTCATCAAAATTTGATAAGACAGTTGCTGGCATATTTTACCAAAAAGCTTTTCTCGATTCGGAAAAAGAAGAAGATTTAAAAAAATACCTCTTAAATGGCATTATACTGCACGATGACAAAGTTATTGAGAGTATGGGTGGCGACAATATTGATAATTACCTAAACATTAAGAGTTACGCTAAAATAGATCTAAAAAAAGCATTCTCCGAAAAAATAATTAAAAAGATAAATAAACATACAGAAAAACTTTTATTAGAAACCGGAGAAAATATTTTAAGTGGCAAAATTGATATAAATCCATACAAAGATCCAGAATCATGCAAATTTTGTGATTACTCATCGATTTGTGGTATTGAAAAAAACAGTAGAATATTTAGAAAAATAGAAAAAAAAGATTTTTTGGAAGTTGTAGGTGATAACTATGAACTGGACGAATGAACAAAAAGAAGCAATTGATTTAAGAGGTGGTCGAATAGTTGTATCAGCTGCAGCGGGCAGTGGAAAGACAGCTGTTTTATCTGAAAGAGTAATTAATTATATAAAAAAGGGCGGTAGTTTAGACAAACTTTTAATTGTGACATTTACTAAAGCGGCAGCAACTGATATGAAGGAAAAAATAAGAAAAAAACTAAAAGATGCTAATTTAGAAGAACAACTCATGCTAGTTGACTCAGCTAAAATTATGACAATGGATTCATTTTACAATATGATTTTAACTGAAAACGCTCTAAATATACCCATAAATCCAACGTTTGAAATGTTTAACGAAAATGAATATAAAATATTTAAAAAAAATACAATGACAAGTATTTTAGAAAAAAATCTTGAAACCAAGTATTGCAATAATTTTTTCGATGCCAAAAAGTTTTCAATAGGTGAGGAATTTGCAATTGAAATGGCTGAGTTTTTAAAAAAAATGCCATCACCTTTTAAATGGTTTGATAATCTAATAAGTGAGTATCAGAAAACTGACTTTTCAAAATCTGTATTGAGTGACTATTTTTTCAATCACTTAGAAAATATTTTCAAAGAATATGATAACTTATATGAAACTTATTTGACTCAAATAGGTCAAAGTGAAGAAGCATATAATGCTTTAAATGAATTTTTAACAATTGAAAAGAAAAATCTTGAAAATATAACAATCGCTATCTCAGAAAAAAACATTGAAAAAATGAAAAGAATTCTAAAAGCTGAATTTAAAACATACCCATCTGGTTCGTTCTCTAAAGAAGAAGCCGTAGTAGCTATGAAAAATCTCAGAACAATCTATAAAGATGATATTAAAAAAACATTGAAATATCTTGAAGATTTTGAAAACTATAGTGATGTGAAAAAAGAGCAACTAGAAATAGTAATGGAGCTGAAAAAAATTCTTGAAAACTACTTTGTAACACTACAAGAAAAACTACAAGAAAAAAACTTGCTTGGCTTTGATGATATTCAAAATTGTGTTTTTCAATTATTAATAAGTGATTACAATTACGAAAAAAATCAAATAACTAAAACAGATTATGCTAAAAATCTTTCGAATAACTTTGATGAAATTTTAATTGATGAATATCAGGACACAAACCTAATGCAAGATGTTATATTTAGAAGCATTTCAAACAATGATGAGAATATATTTATTGTAGGAGATATAAAACAAAGTATATATAAGTTTAGGGGCTCTGATCCGGGTGTTATGCTTGAGAAAATGAACAATAGTTTTAAGGAAAATTTTCCGCGAATAATAACACTTGATCAAAACTTTAGAAGCCGAAAAGAAATATTAGATTTTGTTAATTACATTTTTGAAAACTTAATGCAAAAAAATTATGGTTCGCTTGATTATGATGATTCACATAAATTGAAAAACGGAATGGACTTTCCAAAACTAAATAACTCAAAAATAAACTTAACATTAATTGATTATGAGGACAATAAAGATGATGATACAGTTTATGAAAAAGAAGCAAGTTATATTGCAAATCAAATAAGACAATTATTAGATAGTGATTTAATTATTTCAAAAAGAAAAATAAAACCAAGTGATATCGCAATTCTCTTAAGAAGCACGAGTGGTAATGCCGAAATTTATTTGCGCGCTTTAAAAAAAGCAGGCGTTCCAGTTTATACAGAATCAGCTCCAAGATATTTTGAAAAATATGAAATCAGACTTTTCATATCAATTTTAAAGCTAGTTGTTAAAGATGATTTAATTTCACTTTATTCAATAGCTAGAAGTCCACTTACCGAATATGATGAAGTTGATTTATATAATAACAGAGAAAATCCTTGGAATTGGTTTTGGTCAACCGAAATAGGGCGGACTGTTTTAGAGTTTCGCGATGTAAGTGAAAAAATGCATTTAGTTGAATTAGTTAATTATATTTTTGAAAAAACAGAAATGTTAACTATTATGAGTTCAATGGATGATGGTGAAAATAGATTTAAAAACTTACTTGAAATGATAAACCACGCTAATATGCAAGTAAGTCAAAATATTGATGATTTTGTTTTGAAAATTGAATCAATGATAGAAGAATCTTTTGACTTTGAAGGTACAAATCCAGCTCCAAATGAAGATTCAGTTATTATAACTTCAATTCACAAATCAAAAGGACTGGAATATCCAATTGTTTTTCTTCCGAAACTAAATCAAGAGTTTAACATGAAAGATTTAAATAAAGATTTTTTAATCGATAAGGATTTGTATACAAGTTTTTATATTAAAAAAGAAAATATGAAAACGAACCTTAATTTCGATATTATTAAAATGAAAAAAAGAAAAGAAATATTAGAAGAAGAAATGAGATTGTTCTACGTTGCACTAACAAGAGCAAAAGAGTATTTGTATATGTCCTCAACAGTTAGAAAATTCGAAAACAAACTAGATAAAATCTCAGTTCAAAATCAAGAAAGTAAACTTTCATACATATACTTAAACAAATGTCGAAGTTATCTTGATTTTATGATCCCATCACTTCTTAAAGTAAAAGAAGTTGGTGAAACATTCGACCTAATAACTAAAAAAATTCTCGAAAATTTTGCGTTTGAATTTTTAGATATAAGTGAAGTGCAGATTGATAATGATGTGAAAATAGAAAGTGAAATTGAATACATTAATTTAGAAGAACTACCTTTAATCAAAAAAGAACACCGAGAAAAAAGAAATATTTCCGTTTCTGATTTAAAAGAAAGTAAATTTATATCAAATAAAAAAGCAACTAATATTGGTAATATATATCACTATATAATGGAAAACATTCAATTTAAAAAATATGATTTTAAAAGTTTAACTGAAGAAATTAATAATTTAGTTGAAAAAGAAGAAGTAGAAAAAATAAAAATTGAAAACATATTAAGCTTTTTCACTAACAGTTTT
>SKGW01000015.1 GCA_007117285.1 Bacilli bacterium | reverse complement strand
GTATTATTCGATGTTCTAAAAGATGCTCAATTAAACAGTACAACTAAATTAACATTAATCGAAGATTTCGATAAAGTCTTATCAATCGATTTAACAAAAGAAATCGAAGTAGATGAGGAACTAGAAAAGTATATATTTGAACAAATCGAAAAAAGAAATAATGCAAAAAAAGAAAAAAACTATGCACTAGCAGATCAAATAAGAGAAGAACTGTTAGAAAAGGGCATAAAGCTAAAAGATAACAAAGACAATACAACATACGAAATATAGGAGGTAATAAATATGAATTTATTTTTATTAAGATACGAGGACTTACTTACAATAAGTTTGCTGATTCTTTCAATTATTGTTGTAACAGCAGCACACTTTTACATAAAAAAAACATTTGCCGATCAAAAAACAAATAAAACAAAAAGTGGAATTACTGGATTTGAGGCCGCTAGAAAAATGTTAGATAAAAACGGACTTCAAAGTATTCACATTGTCGAAGTAAAACAAGAACTATCGGATCACTATGATCCAACAAGAAAAGTAATTAGATTATCAACACCAATTTTTCACGACTCATCAATTGCTTCAGTTGCAATAGCAGCACACGAAGCAGGTCATGCAGTTCAAGACAAAGAAGGATACATTTTTATGCGTATCAGAGCAGCATTAGTACCAGTTGTTAAGTTAGTGTCATACATGGGGTATTTCGCCATCATAGTGGCCATCTTTGCTGGTATAACGGGCTATTTAATGATTGGTATCTATATGTTAGTTGCAACACTCATTTTCCAACTAGTAACACTACCAGTTGAATTTGATGCATCAAAAAGAGCACAAGCAGACTTAGTCTCATTAGGAGTAGTCGCAAGTGATGAAGAAGAAAAAGTTAAAACAATGCTAACAGCAGCAGCACTAACATACGTAGCTGGTCTAATATCAACATTATTAAACTTACTAAGATTAATACTAATGGCAAGAAGAAGATAAATGGACGGAATATTATTAGTAAATAAAGAAAAAGGCGTTACTAGTAGAGATGTAGTAAATAAAATATCAAAACAATTTAAAACAAAAAAGGTTGGTCACGCTGGAACATTAGATCCACTAGCAACCGGCCTTTTAATTATTTGTATAAATAGAGCAACAAAAATAGTTGAAATAATAACGGGCTATGAAAAAGAGTATATTGCAACAGTTAAACTTGGAATAAAAACAGACACAGGTGACTTAGAAGGAAATATAATTGAAGAAAAAACAACAAAAGTGAATAAACAACAAACAAACAACAAAATCGATTCATTTCAAAAAAAATATATGCAAAAAGTTCCGCTTTATTCAGCTGTACGAGTAGATGGAAAAAAACTATATGAATATGCCAGAAACAACGAAGAAGTTGAATTGCCAGAAAGAGAAGTAGAAATTAAAAAAATTGAACTGCTTGAATTTGATGAAGAAAATCAAACATTCAGTTTTAAAACAACAGTTAGTAAGGGCACCTACATTAGAAGTTTAGTTGAAGATATAGCAGAAGAACTAAACACAGTTGGAACAATGACTGATTTAATTAGAACCAAACAAGGCGAATACAAAATTGAAGATGCTAAAATATTAGATGACATCGAAAAATCCGATGCCAAAGAAATTATAACAGGGCTTTCTCAGTTTAAAAAAATAATAATCGATGAAGAATCAATTAAAAGTGGCAAAATAATTGAAAACAATTACACAGAAGAAAAAGTGCTATTTGTAAATGAAAAAAACGAACCTCTAGCAATTTACAAAGTGTATGAAAAAGACAACACCAAAATGAAACCGTGGAAAGTATTTAAATTGGAGTAGTAATATGGGAGAAGAATTTCGAGTAAAATAACTGGTTTTGAAACTGCCAAAAAAATCCTCGAAAAAAACAACAATGAAAATGTAAAAATAATAAAAGGAGAAAGTAACCGAGAATATCACTATGACTATAAGAAAAAAATAATTAAACTAACTCCTTATCTATATGAAGACTCAACAATCAGAACAATTTGTACAGCAGCTTTTTTTGCTTGTCTTGCAAATGAAAAAGAAAGCAAAAAACTATGGGTTAGATTTTATCGCTTTTTCACACCAATTTTAAACATTATCGTATTAATTACAATGCTTATCTTTGGGCTATCACTTAGAGAAAATTACGGACTAGGTGCCAACATATCAATTATAATTTTATTTATAATCCTAATTATTAAATTTATAAAAATACCATTTGAATTTCAAGTGGTTAAACAAACAGAAAAAGAGCTTTTAGAAAATAATATAATAATACAATCAGAACTAAAACAAGTTCACTCATTTTTGAGAATCATGCCAATAATCTCAGCTAGAAGAATGTTTTATTTCCACAAGTAATTGCATTAATTATAATAATAGTGTATATTATTAATGGACCTATTTAGTACCTATTACTTGGATTTTAGAAACTCCAACTTAAATCTAGGAATAGGCGAATAAAAGAAAGGAGAATGATTTATGGCTTTAAATAAAGAAACAAAAGAGAAAATTGTTAAAAAATATGCAGCAAGCGAAACAGATACTGGTTCAGTTGAAGTTCAAGTTGCTATATTAACAGAAGAAATCTTAACGCTAACAGAACATTTAAAAGAGCATAAACATGATTTTCACTCTAGAAGAGGGCTTTTGAAAAAAGTAGGAAAAAGACGTAGTCTATTAAACTACTTATTAAATGAAGACGTACCTAGATACAGGAAATTAGTTAAGAGTTTAGGCTTAAGAAAATAAAATATTGAAAATTAGGCACTCTTTTTTGAGTGTCTTTATTATAAGGAGGAAAAATGAAGAAAATATATACATTAGAATTTTTCGGAAGAACAGTTACTGTTGAAACAGGCCAACTAGCAAAACAAGCCAATGGAGCTGTACTAGTTAGATATGGCGATACAGCAGTATTAACAGCAGCAGTAATGAGTAAAGAAAAAACTGGAGCTGATTTTTTTCCGTTAATGATTCAATACTATGAAAAACTTTATGCCGTTGGTAAAATACCAGGTGGGTTTATCAAAAGAGAAGGAAGACCAACTGATAATGCAACATTAACAGCAAGATTAATCGACCGACCAATTCGTCCATTATTTGACGATGGGTTTAGAAACGATGTTCAAGTTATTAATGAAGTATTGAGTGTTGATCAAGATAACACACCAGAAATGATGGCAATGCTTGGAAGTTCACTTTCACTATCAATAAGTGACATCCCAATCAAACAGGCCTGCGCTGGTGTAGTAGTTGGACGAGTAGATGGTGAATTCATCATCAATCCAACAAACGCTCAAAAAGAAAAAAGTGATATCGATTTAATTGTCGCTGGAACAAAAGATGCAATCAACATGG
>SKGW01000020.1 GCA_007117285.1 Bacilli bacterium | reverse complement strand
TTATTTTTTATATATTAATTACAGTTTTATTTATATTAACAGATTTGGGTATATATGCTTTTATAAATCAATCAACAACATCCGTGACAATGTTTACGAATTTTTTCCAAATCATCCTTCCAATAATCGTTAGAAATATTGTTTTAACATACCTGATAACAACAAGTGGATTTTTAACAGCATTAACATACATACTACCACTTTCTTTAATTAAAATTTTACTCCCAATATTCCCAAATTATGATTGGTTTTTTACAGCATCTTTTGAAATTATATTAGCAATCTCAATATTCGCTGCAATTAACTATGTTCATATTAAAAGGGACTATAAGTTTTCGAAAAAGAGTTTAAAAAAGAATTCTCCATTGACGATTATACCCCCTGTAATATTGATAGCTTTGACAGTATCATTTATGGCCGGCCTTTTCACATATTCACCACTAGGCATCATGTCAAATAGTATGTATCCTGATATTAAAAGAGGCGATGTTGTCATTGTAAAAAAGGTTACAAAAGAAAACATTGAAACAATAAAAGAAAATGATATAATTAAATATAGTGATGGTAGTCATTATATTGTTCATAGAGTAATCGAAATTAATGATACAAATACAAAACTAGAATTTAGAACAAAAGGAGATTATAACAATGCTGCTGATGTAGATTGGGTAAAACCCGAGCAAATACACGGTATTGTTAAATTTTCAGTTCCAAAAGTTGGATTTCCAGCAGTTTGGTTAAGCGAGTATTTCACAAACACAACTCCAAACGTAGAAACAAAATGAGGTGATTAATTTGTACCAACAAGACAGTAAAAAACTAAGATTTTGGGTTCGTCTGATGTTGCTGCTATTTATTGTAGTAGCTACTTCGGTCGGTTTTTTTGCTGTGCTAAAAGGGACAGATTTATTAAGTAATAGAATTAGCGAAGAATTAATATTTTCATATGCTACTAGAAATGATAGTGAGTATAAAGTATTTTTAAAAAGCAACAATATTATTGATCTTGATTATATGGGAGAAAACGAAACTTATATAACAGAACTTGTGAATAATGTTGAAATAGACTTTGAATATTCATTTTTGGGCAACAACGAAACTAACTTAAATTATAAATACGATGTATACGCAATTGTAACAATTGAGTATAAGGCCGGGGAAAAAGATAGTAATAGATTATGGCATAAAAGATATCCAATTATGAGCAATGAGGACAAAGAAAAAACTTTGAATTTAAGACTTAGTGAAAACATTGTAATTGATTACCACGATTTTGATAAACAAGCCAAATTATTTTCACAACAGCTGCAACTGCCCATCAACTCGTATGTAGACGTTTATTTCGATGTTTACTTAGAAGGTGAATATGATGACGAAAAATTTGATAATCGCGACGAAATAAAAGTACAAATACCACTTAATTTATCAGCTTTCAGCATTACAAAAGATAACACATCAGAATACTCGGGCAATGTTTATAAAGAGATTTTAACAGATCCAGAAATTGATTTAGAACTTGCTGGCATGGGTGGACTTTTGTTTATATGTTCATTTTTCTCATTTATCATTTTATTTAAGAAAATATTTAACATTCAACAAAAAACCGAATATGTAATAAATAGAGATAAAATTTTAAGAGAATTTGGAGACATCATTATTGAAATCGTTACACCAATTGACAAAGAAGATCTTTCAGTAATTGAGGTCAAAAACTTTAATGAAATGGTTGATCTTGAAGAAGAACTCCGAATACCAATAATGTTTTACGAAGATCCAGTTAAAGAAAAGGGAGAGTTTTCTCTAATGCATAGAAACATATTATATTTTTACGAATTATAAAATCACTTCGGTGGTTTTTTTATTGTGAAAAAAGTGCTATATTAATAGAGGTGATATTATGAAAAAAATTATATTAATTTTCTTGTTATTATCTGGATGCAATAAAGTCGAAGTAGAAAAAACTTTTGAAGTAGATATATATAAACAAACTAGCAGTGAAATTTGTATTAAAACAGATGACAATGTTTATCAATATAAAATAGAAAACAACGAAAAAAGCGGAACTTTCGAAAGAGATATTTGCTTTGATAATTTGGAAAAAAACACAGAATATATAATAACTATTTCTAATGATCAGACTTCTAAAGAAATGGTGCTAAAAACTGAAGATACCATTATTTTTAGATTTGGTGGAGATACAACGATGAGTGATTTTTTTGGAGATGCTCTAAATAATTACGGATCAAACTACATGTTTGAAGATATAGTTGATTTACTTTTAGAAGCAGACTATTCTTTTTTAAACTTGGAAACATCAGTTAGCGACAGAGGTATTTCAACAAAGCCTGCGGGCTATGGATTCCGTTCCGACCCCAAACACCTTGAGAGTCTTGTTAACGCCGGAATAGACATGGTTTTGCTCGCTAACAACCACGTACTTGATTATGGGTACGATGCTTTTTTAGATACACTTGAAAATTTAGAAAAAAATGAAATAGAATATATAGGTGCTGGTGAAAATTATGAATCTGCATCAAAGGTGAAGTATGTTGATATTAAAGGAAAAAAAATAGGTTTTTTTGGAGCTAACAGTGTGATACCTAATGATGGTTGGATTGCGACTTCAGAAAAAGGTGGAATAATGCCTCTGAAAGATGAATACTTTGAAGAAATAATTGATTTATTAAAAAAAGCGAAAGAAGAATGTGATTATTTATTTGCGGTTTTTCATTGGGGACGTGAGTATGTTAACTATCCCGATGATTGGCAAGTGGGATTTTCAGAAAAATTAATTGATGCTGGAGTTGATTTTATTATCGGTAGTCATCCACACGTCCTTCAAGGAGTGGATATAAACAAACAAAATGCTATTTTTTATAGTACTGGCAATTTAGTTTTTTATTTTAATACTGATGATTCAAAATTAACTGCGCTTTTCGAGCTTGAAATTGACAATTCTGGAATTGTATCATCAAGAGTATATCCAATTAGAATTAACAATTTAAAAGCTAATTTATTAAAAAAAGAAGATTCTTTATTTAAAGAAATTATTGGTAATCTTAATACTAGATCTAAAGGTTTTGAAACTACAATAAATGAAGATGGAGTTATTATTCTCGAATAGAAAAGAGGACTGTTATGTCAAAATATGTAGAAAATTTAAATAGTGAGATAAGAGATTATTTCTCGATACTGTCCGATGATTTTCCAGATTGGTTGCTTGATTATATAGAAACCCCAGAAATGCAAAGACTTGGTAAAATCTCTTTGAGTTGTGGCACTGATTACACGGATGTTTTTGATATTAAATATTGGTATTCAAATTTAGAACATAGTGTTGGAGTTGCACTTATTATTTGGAATTTTACTCATGATAAAAAACAAACGCTATCAGGACT
>SKGW01000062.1 GCA_007117285.1 Bacilli bacterium | reverse complement strand
TTTCGAAAAAGTTACTATATAATCAAAATTAATAAGGAGGTGTTTTTTTGAAAAGCAAAAATGATTTGATGGAATTCATAGAAAAAAAGTTAAATGGCGAAATAAGTATGACTTATGAAGAAATTGCTAATGCAACTGGATACCATCCTAAGTATATATTACGCTTTAAAAAAAACCTTCTCGCGGGCAAAATAAATGATGAACATGGTAATAAGGGAAGAAAACCAATAACGGCTCTTTCTAAGGAAGAAGAGCAAAAAATTGTTGAGTTATACAAGAGATCTAATGCAAGTGTAAGAAAGTTTGCGTTGTTTTATAGTCGACGTAGTTACTCATGCATCTATAATGTTCTAAAAAGGAATGGTCTTATTTAAGGTTTTCGACCTTTTTTTCTTGGATTTCTTTACTTTGCGTATCTAGTGGTATATAATTTAATATAGGAGGTATTTATGGAAAAGATAGTAGGAAAATTAGGTTTTAAATTAGTCACGCTTGCAGCATTGGGTTATTACTTGGCATATATTGGTTCTTACACTAGTATTATGTTATTAATTGGTTTTGCTCTTTTAATTGAGAATAACAAAACTTTAAACTTTCACTTAACTCAAGCAATTTTATTGATGTTCGTTTTTGATGTATTTAAAAGCGCATGGAGATTTTTGCACACTTTGATGTTAGACATTCTAAAGTGGGAAATTTTCAACACAGAGTGGGACACATTCAATAGCTTAACTAAGTTTGATGGAAACTTATTAAAAGCCGTTAATTACGTATTTGCATTTTTTATAATTTTAGCCGTTTATAAATTGTTTACTAGCAAAGACGTAAAAGTTCCAATCTTTGGAAACATAGCAGAAAAAATTTGGAAATAAAAAAAGTAGTTTAAATACTACTTTTTAATTTGTCAAAGTTTTAATTGTAAAGTCTTCTATCAAATTGGAATCAAGAATTGTTATAAATCCTTTGTTCTTTGATTGATTTTTCTCAAAAACAATCGCAAACTGATTGTCGTTTCTAATAAAACTGTGATTTATATATCCGTTTTCACCGTGAGTATAAGATAATATGGCAGACTTACCATCTATAAATACTTGGTCTAAATTATTTATTTCAATGTTATTTTCATCAAGAAAACTTTTCAAACTGTCTTTTTCTTCAAAAACAACTGTTTCGAAACTTAAGTGATTAAATTTTTCTGTTAATAGAGAATTATCAAAAGTAAATGTCGTGTGACTTGGTCTGATGATTAAAGATCTATTTAGAGCTTTGAAACTAAAACCTTTAGTTTGTGGTGGGATACTCTCTGCTATTAGACCATCAGTTCTTACTTGAATATGATCTAGCAAGTTTATGTTGGTAATTTTTTTAGAAAAATTAACCGCAAGTGGTCCATCATTCGTTTCTAACAAAATAGTGCTGCTTTTGTCTGCGTGTTGAACATTTAAAACATACCCCTCGACTATGAATAGGTTTTTTCCGGGTTCATTGTCCAAGTCGCTAGTTAATTTGTAGCTTAAAAAAATTGCTCCTAGAACTAGCAAGTATAAAAAAAGCACTTTGTGATTTGTAAAAAAATCAATCATAAAAACTCACCTAGTTTCATTTTATCAAAAAAAACAAAAAAAAGCATTGAAAAACGAAATTTAAATTTTTAAATTGCAGTTCGTTTTTTTTCGTGATATTATTAAAATAGAAATGGGGAGTTTTATGAAGAGCAATTTGATGAATTTTTTTAACAAGACAAAAACTTTTTTAAAATCGCTTTTTAGTGGTCAGTCATTAATAATAATCCTTTCAATTTTAGGAGTTTCAATTTTAATTTTTATAATTTGGGCGGTTAATTCATATAGTGGTTCAATTGAATGTGACAGACCAGCAACTGCTGTATCACCAGCAGGAACTTTTTATTATGAATATGATATAAAGGGACTGACTATTGTTAAACTAAACGATGTCGAAGTTAATGAGTCAATGGTTCGTGATTATGAGAAGCGTGTCGGAACAGGTTTTTCTTTAATACCTAATTATAATTTAAATAAAATTTTGGCCTATGAGCCAACATCTACTTGTAAATAGTAGATGTTTTTTTATGAAAAAGGTTTTATGCTTTTATAAAAAGGTGGTATAATCAAAAATAGGTGATAGCATGGAAGTATACAAAAAAGAAATCGATGATGTTTTAGAAGAGTTTAAAACTAATTTGGGTGGACTTTCAAACAAGGAAGTTAAAAATCGAATTTTAAAGTATGGGAAAAACCTTCTCCCAAAAGCGAAGCGTGAAACTATTGTTCATGTCTTTTTTAGACAATTTGTTAATCCAATTATTTTTATTTTAATTATAGCGGTAGTACTGTCCTTTATGATTGGCGAAATAATTGATGGATTTTTCATTTTGGGAATTATTTTATTTAATGCTTTTTTAGGAACTTTTCAAGAATGGAGAGCAGGAAAAAAAGCCTTGAGTTTGCAAAATCTTTTAAAAGTAAATGTAAAAGTAATTAGAAATGGAAGAGAAGCTCACATTGAATCCGAGAACTTGGTTATTGGAGATATTGTATTAGTTGAGCCAGGCGATAAAATTTCTGCCGATCTTAGAATTATCGACTGTCACAATCTTAGTATTGATGAGGCAATTTTAACTGGTGAATCAGTGGCTTCAAGTAAGCGTGCTGATGTTATTTCTAAGAAAGCGTCATTAGGAGATAGAAAGAATATGCTTTTTGCTGGAAGCACTGTTGTTAACGGTCGTGGAAAAGCTATTGTTGTAGCCGTTAGCGCAGATACTGAAATAGGTAAAATAGCTGAAAAAGTTTTATTGAGCAAGGAAACAAAATCACCTTTAGTTATAAGAATGGAAAAATTTACTAAGCAAATTGCTATGATTACAGCGATTATTGCAATTATAATAGCAATGCTCCTATATTATCGAGGAGAAGTTCCTCAAGAAATCTTTTTTATGGTTGTTGCGCTATCTGTATCCGCAATACCAGAAGGACTTCCGGTTGCTCTTACTTTTGCATTAACAATTGCATCTAGTCGAATGTCTAAAAAAAATGTTTTGGTTAAAAAGTTAAATTCAGTTGAAAGTTTGGGAAGTTGTACTGTTATTGCTAGTGATAAAACAGGAACATTAACTCTAAATGAGCAGACTGCTAAGAAAATTGTTTTTCCAGATGCGCAGGAGTTTGATATAACCGGTGTTGGTTATAATGGAAATGGAACAGTAGAGAAGAACGATAAAATTTCAAAATTATCTTTGTTGGGGATTATTAATAATGAGGCCTTTTTAGAAAAAACTAGAGGTCGTTGGGATCACTATGGTGATTCAATGGATGTTGCTTTTTTATCATTAGGAGTTAAGGCTAAAGTTCAATTTGATAAAAAAGATTTGTTGGGATTAATACCTTATGAATCTGAAAATAAATATTCGGCGGCTTTTTATGAATCCGAAAATAAAAAAATGTGTACTATTAAGGGATCGATTGAAAAAGTTTTATTACATTGTAATAAGATGAATTTAGATGGCAAAGTTGTATCAATTGATAAGAAAACTTTGGAAAAACAAAATGAGGAATTAGCTAAGCAAGGATATCGTGTTATTGCAATTGCCGAAGGTATTTATAAAGGTAATGCCAAAAAACACTATGATGAAGAAGACATTCCAGATTTAACATTTGTTGGAATGGTTGGGTTTATTGATCCGATTAGAGAAGAGGCTATTTCTGCTATCGATAAATGTCGTGATGCGGGAATTAAAGTTGTAATGATTACGGGCGATCACCCTTTAACAGCTTATACAATATCAGTTCAACTTGGTCTTGCCAGTTCAATGAACGAAGTTACTGATGGTGATGAAGTTGAAACTATGTTAAAAAAGGGCAATGAAGAATTTGATAAATTTGTTTCTGAAAAAACAGTTTTTACAAGAGTTAGTCCACTTCAAAAATTAGAAATAGTAAACGCTTATAAAAGAATGGGTGATTTTATTGCGGTAACCGGCGATGGTGTTAATGATGCACCTGCACTGAAAGCAGCAAATATAGGTGTAGCAGTTGGTAGTGGTACTGACGTTGCCAAAGAAACTGGTAATATGATTATTACTGATGATAACTTCTTATCAATTGTTGATGGAATTGAAGAAGGCCGAGTGGCCTATAGTAATGTTCGAAAAGTTATTTTAATGCTTTTATCAACTGGAGCAGCGGAAGTTTTATTATTAATGATGGCGATTATTGCTAATCTACCACTTCCTTTAGTGGCAGCGCAAATTCTTTGGCTTAATTTAGTAACGAACGGAATTCAAGATGTAGCGCTTGCTTTTGAGAAAAAGGAACCCGGAATTATGGGTGAAAAACCTAGAAGTCCACAAGAAAGAATTTTTAATGCTAAGTTGTTAGAGCAAACAGCACTATCAGCAATAGTGATTGCAGTTATTGTTTTTGCTTTTTGGAAGGCATTGTTGGATTCTGGAATTGCACCTGTTGTAGCTAGAGGATATATATTATTGTTAATGGTTTTCATGCAAAACGTCCATGTATTTAACTGTCGTAGTGAGAGAACATCTTTGTTTAAAATGAAGTTTAGTGGAAATCCATTTGTTTTTATATCAATTTTTGTGGCACTAGCGCTTCACTTTGCAGTTACTCAAACATCGTTAAGTTTTATTTTATCGGTTGAGTCATTATCGATGGATTATATCTTATATATATTTTTATTAGCAACGCCAATTGTATTAATTATGGAGTTATACAAATATATGGCACCTAAGAGAAAAGCTAAGAAACTTGCTAAAAACTCACAATAGTGAGTTTTTGTTTGCTTTTTAAAAACTTATCTAGTATACTTGATAGTTGGAAACGAGGAAACATGGAAAAAGATATAAAATTTAGTGATTTAAAACTTAGTGAAACGGTTTTGAAAAAAATAGAAAAGTTGGGATTTGATACTCCCACAAAAATACAAAAAGAAGTAATACCATTAATAGTTGATGGATATGATTTAGTTGGACAGGCTCAAACAGGAACTGGTAAAACCCTTGCTTATGCATCGGCAATTGTTTCGATGATAACACCTTCTAAAAAAACGGTTGCTATAATATTGGTGCCGACAAGAGAATTGGCGCTTCAAGTTTGTAAAGAAATTGAGACACTGACAACGAAAGTTTCGGTGCTTTCTGTGTACGGTGGTAGTAGTATTGATACGCAAATTAGGACGTTAAGAAGAGGTGTCGATATTGTTGTTGGAACGCCTGGTCGAGTAATGGATTTAATGAAGCGAAAAGTTCTTTTCTTAGATAATTTGGAGTTTTTCATTTTAGATGAAGCTGATGAAATGTTGAATATGGGATTTGCAGATGATATTGAGCATATTTTTAAGCAAACGAATGATAAAAAACAAGTTCTGCTTTTATCTGCAACTATGCCAAAAGCTATTTTGAATTTGGCAAAAAAATATATGAAGTTGGACTATCAAAGTGTTTCAATTGAGGAAATCAGTAAAACTTCAATAAATGTTACACAAGAATATTATGTTGTTCACGATAAGGTTAGAACAGAAGCCCTATGCCGTATAATTGATTTTAAAAATCCTGAATTGTGTTTGGTTTTTTGTAGAACAAGAAAAGACGTGGATACTCTTTTGGGTGAACTTAGCAAAAGAAATTATAGTGCTGAGGCCATGCATGGAGATATTTCACAAAACGCAAGAATTAAAACATTGGAGAGATTTAAAAATGGTTATTTCAACATTTTAATTGCAACTGATGTTGCTGCAAGAGGAATTCACGTTAATAATATTGATATGGTTATTAATTATAATCTTCCACAAGATGTTGAGGGATATGTTCACCGAATTGGTAGAACGGGTCGAGCTAATAAAAAGGGCGAAGCAATTACTTTGATAAGAAATAGTGAAAGAAAAGCAATTGCTGAAATTTCTAGATTTGCTAAATGTGAAATGGTTGAAAAACAGCTTCCTGTTAAAGAGGATATTGTTAAAAACAAATATTTAGAGATAATGGCTTTGGCAGAAGAATGTATTCAAGAAAATGAACTGGTTAATGAAATTGAACTTGTTAGAGACTTAAATAAAGGCGATTTAATTAAATTATCAGCAGCTTTAATTAAACTAAATTTAAAAAGTGATATGGGGTCTGATTTTTCTAAGGATGTTAGTGTTAAGGAAAGAACTAGACAGTCATCTGAAGACACAACTAGATTGTTTTTGACAATTGGAAAAATGGATAATTTAAAAGCTGGAACTTTGATTGATTTTTTGAAAAAAGAAACAGGAATTGATAAAGATCACTTTAAAAATATCGATATATTAACAAAATTTACTTTTTTAGATGTTACTAATGAGTTTGTTAAAGAATTCATGGCAAAAGTAAAAAATAAAAAATTAAATGGAAGAGTTATAAGGGTTGAAAAAGCAAATAGAAAATAATTTGCTTTTTTTATGCTATAATTTTATTGGTGATATTATGTATGATGTAATTGTAATTGGTTCTGGGCCAGCGGGTCTTATTTGTGCCAGAGAGCTTTTTTTAAGTGGTTTTCGAGTTTTGATATTGGAAAAAAATGACGTTGTTGGCAAAAAACTTTCAATTACTGGTGGAGGTCGCTGTAATTTGTTTAATTATAAAGAAAAAAGCGAACTTGTTGAGAAAATACATAATGGTGAATTTTTGCGATATGGTTTTGTAAAATATAATAGTGCTTTTTTTTGGAATTATTTTTCTAGTGTTGGTTTGAAGAAGGAGGAACGCGATCGAGTGTTTCCTATTTCTAATAAATCAAAGGACGTAATTGATTTTTTAAGAGACAATGTCGAAATTGAACTGAATTCTAATGTTGCTAGTATTGAAAAAAATGAGAGTTTTTCAGTATTTACTGAAAAGGAAAAATATCAATCGAAATATGTTGTGATTGCAACTGGTGGTCTTAGTTATCCTCAGTTGGGCAGTGACGGTGCTGGTTATGATTTTGCGAAAAGTTTTGGACATTCAATAGTTAATACATATCCTGCATTGTCACCTTTGAAAACTGAAAAGCATGATCTGGCAGGCATAACTGTTGAAGGTGGTGTATTTTCTTGTGATAAAAAAACTTTTGGTTCGATACTTTTTACTCATGATGGCCTGAGCGGTCCGGCGGTTTATGACATTAGTGCCTATGTTGGTGATTTTGTTTTTATAGATTTTTTAGTTGATATGGATGAAAAGTTATTTTTGGAAAAAGTTACTAGATATTCTCAAAAGAAAATGATTTCTTCTTTTATGAAAGAATTTATCCCAAATCGAATTGTTGATGAGGTTTTTTTGAGAAACAAGATTTTTGATAAAAAAATAGCAGAAATATCTAAGAAAGATAGGGCTTTTCTTTTCGAAAGTTTTAAAAGTTTTAAATTAATGGTTAAGAGCAAAGATATTGATCGATCAATTGTGACTGGTGGAGGTATTTGTCTTGATGAGATTTGCGCTGATACTATGGAGTCTAGAAAAGTTGATAATCTATATTTTGTCGGAGAGATACTTGATTTACATGGACCTACGGGTGGTTATAACATAATGATATCTCTTTTGACGGGTATTTTGGCATCTAAATCTATTGAGAAAAAGTCTAAACTATGTTAATATTAAATTAGAGGTGGTCTTATGAAAAAGTTGAAGGTTGATAGTGAAGTAGTAGTTTATTTAGCAATGGCAGCTGTTATTTTTGTGTTTATTTTGTTTCTTCCTCAAGTAGATGAAGTTATTAGATCAATTTTTAATATTTAATATGAAAAAGTTTTTCTTTTTATTTGTTTTTCTTTTTGTTGGTTGCTCTGAGGGGGAAGTCAGAAGTGTTACAATTTTAAGAGATACACCACCAAATGGAGTTATTCAAGTTGATTATGATGAACTAATGAAATCGCTTGATAACAGTAAAAGTGTTATTTTAGATGTTAGAACGGAAGCTGAGTATAGGATGGGTAGTATTGAAGGATCTGTTTTAATACCTATCGATCAATTGCCTAGTCGAATTGATGAGTTATTAGTTTATGATGAGATTTTAATATACTGCCGAACTAATAATAGAGCAACTCAGGCTTTCAAAATTTTAGACCCGTATTTTGATGATATATTTATATTTTATGATGGATATGAAAAATGCAAAGAAAAAGAGTGTAGTTGAATCTACACTCTATTTTAATTTCACAATTTTTTCAAAATCAGGAAGTAATCCAATACCATTATCTAGATGAGCTGGTAATTGATGCATGTCGTGTGTTGGATATTGGTTTCCCTCTATTAGCAAAGGTCCTTTATCAGTTATTGCAACGTCCCATCCAATTAAACCAATTTCCGGAACTTCTTTGGCTGCACTTTTTACAAAATCGCATACTTTAGGCCAGTTAGGGATTTCGAACCCAATGATGCTTTTGTTGGTTAAGGGATGATTAGTGTATATTTCTCCCTCTTTGTTTATGGCCGGTTTAGTAATCTTTCCGGTTTTTAAATTCACTGGAGTTAAAATTCCTCCGTTATTGAAATTGTCAACAACTTTTCCGTTGCCCATTTTTAGCAGAACTCCCATAATGGTCACATTACCTCGGAAATTGAGGGTCAGAATTCTTAAGGTATTTACACCATTGGGATGAATTTCGTTTAATAATTTATGTTGTATTACAACTTCTTCTAAAATAGTTAAGCTGTTTGCAACTAAGCGATTATATAATTCTTCAGCGTTTGCGTTACTCGTATCAATTTTTCTAACTCCAATTCCGCAAGCTCCATCTTTGGGTTTGGCGATTATTGTTTCTTTATCTTCAATAAATTTTTTGAATTTTGTTAGATTGTTATCTAGCATTAGCCAGTCTCTTTTTATATATTTTTTGAATTTTCGATTAAATTCATTTTTATTGTGAATTATATGCCAATAATCTTTGTTATTAAAAGCTTTAATATATTTATTAATTTTCCCTCTAGTTAAAATTGTTTTTCTTTGCTTGCGGTTCATGTTATACATTTCCATTAGGTAATAATCATTATAGCCCGCCATATAAGCAAACCCACAATATATGATATCTATCACAATAAAAATAGTATTTTTTTTGGTTTTCTTTCTAATTTTTTTAATTATTTGTCTCATTTTTTTAAAGTCCATGTTAAACAGTCTTCCAAATATATACTTAATTTTCTTCATCTTTTCTTCCTTTCTTTGCCATGTTTTTCATCTTGTTTTCAATTTCGTTTCTCTTGTTTTTTATTATTGCTCTGAAGTCAGGAAAGGCTCTTATTAGTCTTTTGGTGAAATATGAATTTTCCATTAAAAATTCCCTAACTTTTTCGTTTATTTCATCTGTATAATCTTTTCTTAAAACTTCAGCAGTTGTTTTTACTTTTTTTACAACATTGAAAGATATTATTAAATCAATTAGGAAAATTATAAATAATAATGTTGTGAAAAAAACTAAAAAATTACTTGGAATTGATTCCGCAAAATCTACTGTTAAAGGATCTAGCCAATAAACAAATAACATTCCTAAAATTCCAAATAAAATTGTATGTGATAAACAAACTCTTCCATTTATATTAAAGGGCTTTTCGGAATAATCCCACCAACGAGCTCTAAAAAGCTTTTCCATTAGGACGCTTGTTATGTATTCAATTAGTGTAACACCTAGAGCTATTATTATAAATAGAATGGGCCATGTAACATTTAAATCGACTAGAAAAAAATGCATTAACAGAGCAGTTATTCCGTAGATTGGACAGTAGGTTCCAATTAAAAAGCCTCTATTTGTAACTAAATCATTTACAACAAGTGAATATAATTCCTCAACAATCCAGCCGAAAAAAGAATAAGTTATAAAAATAAAAAAGTAAAGTACTACTATTTCCAAAGAAACCACTTCTTTCTATGACAATTTTATAACTTTTTAACTGTTTTGTCTACTAATTATCTTTAATATATTTATACTTCTAATAAAATGATGTATAATTAATTTAACTAAGAATCGAGGTGTTTGTATGAAAAAAATTCTTATTGCATTATCAATTGTTTTTTTGATTGCATCTATTTTTGTAATAATATTAGTTTTTCCAAAAGATACGCCTCAATTTATGAAAAATTATGTTGGTCTTAATATTTCTGAAATTGAAATTGAAGATGTTAATCTAGTATATGTTGATAGTGAGTACGAAGAAGGAATTGTTGTGTCTCAAAATTATTTAGACGGTGAAATTATTCTTGAGATTTCTAATGGTCTTCTGGATTTTGAAAAATACCGAAAATACTCGGTTAATGAATTAGGTCGAATACCAGTTTTAATGTACCACGGAATAGTTGATGTTTTAGATTCTGAGACAGACTATACTGGAGGAAATGTTGATCGTGATGGATATCATAGAACAGTTGAATCTTTTGAAAGAGATTTAGAATTTTTTTATGAAAGTGGCTATCGAATGATAAGGTTGGAGGATTATGTTGAGGGAATTATCGATGTTGAAATAGGCTTAAGTCCAATCATTTTAACTTTTGATGATGGGCTTGAAAATAACATAAAAATTAATGGTAGAGATGAAAATGGAAATTTAATTATCGATGAGCGAAGTGCTGTTGGAATTTTAGAAAATTTTAAAAAAAAATATCCTGATTTTAATGTTACCGCAACTTTTTTTCTAAATGGAGGACTTTTTAGGCAACCTCAATATAATTATGATATAATAAAATGGATGATAGAAAACGGCTATGACATTGGTAATCATAGTTTAACACATGCTAATTTAGGAGATTTGTCTGAAGATGAAGCTGTTCGTGAAATTGGTGGAATGTATAAAAAACTTCATGAAATAATTGATGATAAATATGTAAATATTGTTTCATTACCATTTGGAATACCTTATAAAAAAGATCATACTAATGTTCAATATATAATGAATGGTAATTATGAAGAGTTTGAATATTCAACCAAAACAATGCTTAGAGTAGGATGGGATGCTGATTTTTCTCCATTCTCTACTAGTTTTGATAAACAGTTTATTAAAAGAATTAGAGCTTACGATAATAATGGTGCAGATTTCGATATTGAACATGTGTTTAAAAATCTTGGAAAAACAAGATATATATCATCTGGAAATTCAGATATAGTTGTAACTATTAGTGGAAATATTGATAACACTAATACAGATAAAAGAATAATATTATATGATTAAGGAGTGTTTTTATGAATAAAAGAGGTTTTGCTATTACGGGTATTATGTATATTTCTTTACTTATTTTTTTAATGGTAATTGTAGGTATGCTTACAGTACTGGGAGCAAGAAAAAATTTAATGGATAATTATCGCGAAAAGATTCTTACAGAAATAGAGACGCCAGCTTATGCTAATTTTTATGAAAGTAACAATCTTGTAGCATTTTATGATTCTTTGATAAATTATGAAAAAATACAAAGTAGTGAAATAACTGAAACGACTTTTTATGATGTAAGTGAAAATAATAATGATGGAACTTTAACTGGGTTTAACTTTTCTGGTGGAGATGAATGGAAAATTGATGCATTAGTTTTTGATTCGGCAGCAGCTACTGTTAATTCTGGTCTTGCCGGAGCATTATATTCTTCTTTTACAATTGAAGCTTATTTTAAAATTAATTCTGTAGTTGCAACAGGAGCAGATCCTGTTCAAAGTAATTCAGGTGTTATACTTGGCTCGTATGGTGCTACAAATGGTTTTGGAATATCATGGATTACTGAGGATGGCGATAATACTAAATACAAATTAGTCGGAGGAGCCAGAGATGCTGGTGGAACAAATTATATTGTTGGACCTGAGATATATGACTTTACAAAAAAAATTCACGTTGCTCTAACTTATAGCAATACATTAAATGAACTTTCATTTTATATCGATGGAATTCGAATCGGTGTTGTAAATGAAGTTTCTTTATCTCTTTCTAGTATTGGAAATATTGTTGCTAATCTCCAGCATGTTTATAGTGGCAATTTTACAGCCGCACCTACTAAAATGGATTTATATACTGTTAGAATATATAATAGATCTTTAGCTTCGCATGAAATATCAGGAAATAAAGCAGTTGATAAAGTTCGAGTTAATTTAGGTAGTTCATTAATAGGTGAAGAGGTGGTGATTGCACCACCACCGGAAGAACCACCAGCTATAATAGAGTATGTAAATAATCCGACAGAACCAAGTTATTCAGCAAATGCAACCGCATGTGGGGAAGTTGGTAGTGAATTTACTCATATAATAGATAAAAGAGAAACAGATCCGCTAGATCATGAAACATATGCAGTGACAAAGATTGGCACACAATGTTGGTTTGCGGAAAACTTAAGATATACTGGCAACGGATGCTTGGTTGAAACTTGGAATAATACAGCGCCGTTCAATGCCTGTCTTACACACGGTCCATACGAAGGTGGTACACAAGGTTCATATCATGACGGAATAATTAAAGAAGTG
>SKGW01000080.1 GCA_007117285.1 Bacilli bacterium | reverse complement strand
GGAGTGATTTTGTTTTCTTCAAAGAGTAAAACAACTGTTGAACCACCAAATTCAAACATGCCCTTTTCATCACCACGTTTAAATGTTTTTAAATTATAATTGTTTATTCTTCCAATCATTAGAGCTCCAACTTCCATTTGAATTACATCACCAAAGTTTTTAGTGTGTAGTAAGCTATAAGATCTACTATTCATTTTATAAATATTATAATGATTTAGTGCAATTGGTTGAACTGTATGTAAAACACCTTTTATAAAAACATCTTCATCTTTTTCACCATCATCGATAAAAGAATAACGATGATAATCATCTTCTGTCATTCTACAAATAAATATATAACCGTTTTCATATTTTCTTGCCAAACTTTTACTTTGAAGAAGTGTTTCAACACTATATTTTGAATTTTTAATTTCAAAAACACTGTTTTCATTTATTTTATAAACACTTACTTTAGAAGAACAGGGACTTGGAAGAGTACTCTCATCTAATCTAAATGTAAAAAATTCTTCCTTCATTTTTCTTGTAAAAAAATCATTGTAAGATTTATACTCTTTTTCTTCATAAACACTCATATCAATATTGTTTTTTTCAATAAATTTTTTAATATAAAATTTTGAAAATGAACTATCCATAAAAAGTCCCATTATTTTTGAAATAAAAGGTCTTGTTAAGATTTTTAAAATGATTCTTCCGATTAGCGTTTCATATAAAAATTTTACTGATTTTGGATATTTAATATTTTCTAATACCATCTATACAACATATACAAAATAATTAAACCAACAATTGCCATAATTATTTGCTCCCTTGTTTTTGGCTTTGGCAATTTAAAAGTCATAACAAATAAAACTGTTATTATACTCATTGCTGTTGCATAAACATAAACAAAATCAACATTAATATAATCTTTAAGCAAAAACACTAACGGTAGTAGTAGCGCTGATGAAGTTATTGGAAGTCCTGTAAAAGTTTTCTGTCCTTTTGTTAAAATTCCCGTTCTCTCTTCTTCTAAAACATTAAAATATGCTAATCTAATTAGTCCCCCTAATGGGAATAAAAATAAAACTGGCCAGAAGAAGGTGTTGTGAACTCCTAGACCTACTCCAATTGTTGATGGTAAAACTCCAAAACATAAAAGATCATTTAAAGAATCAATTTGTGTTCCAAATCTTTTTTCTCTCGTTGATCTATTTTTTTTAGTTCTAGCAACTGGTCCATCAAACATATCGCAAAAACCAGCAAACATTAAAGCTGCAACGGCTAAAAATATATTGCCCTCACTAACTTGATACATTCCATAAAGTCCCGAAAAAAGTCCTATATATGTTAAAACTACTGTGTAATCATAAAAACCGATCATTAGTCCACTTCCTATCTAATATAATACTACTTTAAGATAAAGTTAAAATCAAGACTTAATACTTATCTTAAGTTCTTTTAATTGTTCGTCTGATACTTTATTTGGAGCATCAGTCATTAAGCAGGTTGCACTTGCTGTTTTAGGAAATGCTATTACATCTCTTATGTTTTCTGTTCCCGCAAAGATCATTACAATTCGCTCAAGTCCAAAGGCAATTCCACCATGAGGAGGAACTCCATATTTAAATGCCTCAATTAAGAACCCAAATTTTTCTTCTGTTTCTTTTTTCCTAAAACCTAATGTTTTAAACATTTTTTCTTGAAGTTCAGAGTCACTAATTCTAATACTTCCCCCACCTACTTCATAGCCATTTATTACAAAGTCATAGGCCTTGGCTAGACATTCTTCTGGTTTATCTAAATACTCTATATTTGTTTGTAGTGGCGATGTGAATGGATGATGACAAGCTACATATCTTTTTGCATCTTCATCATATTCTAGTAATGGAAAGTTAACCACCCAAAGCGGTTTAAAACCTTTTTCAATTAAGTCAAATTCTTTTCCTAGTTTTAATCTTAAAGCTCCTAATGCTTTTTTAACTATTTTATAACTGTCCTTAGCAATTATAATTGTTGCATCTTTAGTTAAAATTAATTTTTCTTCTAATAAAGATAATTCTTTTTCATCTAAGTTTTTAACTAAACTACCAGTAAACTGACCAGTTTCATATTTAAGAAAATATAATTTTTCTAGGCCATATCTATTTACAAATTCTGTTAATTCATCTTGTTTTTTACGTGAAATGTTTTCTTCTATTACAAGACAGTTGAATGTTTCATTTTTAACTTTAAATAATTCAAATTTTGTGTCTTCAAAAACTTCTTTTAAATCTTTAATTATCATTCCAAATCTTAAATCTGGTTTGTCACTACCATATAAATCAATTGCTTGATGGTATGTTATTTTATCAAATGAATCTGTCACATCAACTTTTAAAAGTTCTTTAAATAATTGTTTGAAAAGTCCTTCTGTAACGTCCATTATGTCTTTTTCTGTTATAAAACTAAGCTCCATGTCTAACTGAGTGAATTCGGGCTGGCGATCTGCTCTGAGGTCTTCATCTCTAAAACACTTTGCAATTTGGTAATATCTTTCAATTCCACCAACCATTAAAAGTTGTTTGAAAAGTTGGGGTGATTGTGGTAGAGCGTAAAACTCACCTTTTTGAACTCGCGATGGAACTAGATAATCTCTAGCTCCTTCAGGTGTTGATTTAGTTAAGATTGGTGTTTCAATTTCTAAAAATTCTAAGCTATTTAAATAATTTCTAATAATTGAAGTTACTTTGTGTCTTAAAATCAAATTATTTTTAATTTCTTCTCTTCTAATATCTAGATAACGATATTTTAATCTCGTATCTTCAAGTGCAGTTGTATTATTTAAATCAAAGGGCAAATCCTCTGCTTTGTTTAAAAGTTTTAAACTGTCTAATTCTACTTCAATATCACCATTTTTGATTTTTAAGTTTTTATTTTCTCTTTCAATTATTTTTCCAACTACTTCAATAACATACTCGCTTCTTAAAGTTTCAGCGAGTTCATAAAATGGGTTTTCTGGTTTTACAACAACTTGAATTATTCCCGAGCGATCTCTAAGATCGATAAAAAGTAATCCTCCTAAGTCTCTAACTCTACTAACCCATCCTTTAAATAAAATTTCCTGTCCTATATTTTCTTTTGAAAAATCATTGTTAAATTTCAACATCTATCTCACCTATTTTCTCGTCTAAAAAGCTTATTATATAATCACTTTCGACTTTGAATTCTTCTTTTGTTTTATTGTTTTTAATTGTTAGTGTTCCAGTTGTTTTTTCTTCTTCACCGATTAATATAATAAACTTAGCATCTAGTTTTTCACTGTATTTAAAGTTGTTTTTAATGTTTCTATTCATTAAATCAATTTCACAATTAAAACCATTCATTCTAAGTTCTTCTGTAAGTTCATATGCAAAGTCAAGTTCGCCTTCGCTAATTGGTGCGATATAAACATCAAGGTTATTTTCAACAATATCTATTCCTTCATAATC
>SKGW01000060.1 GCA_007117285.1 Bacilli bacterium | reverse complement strand
CTTCAAGTTTTTTACTTGTTGTTGTTTTTCCACTTGATGATGGACCTGCTATTAATACTAGCTTTATTTTTGTTTTATTTGTTTTTATTTTATGAGCTATATGTGATATTTGACTGTTGAAATTGGCCTCTGACATTCTGATTAAATCATCGTATTTTCCAGTTGTTGCCATTTCGTTTAAATCAGCAGCATTTTCTATATTTAGCACTCTGCCCCACTTTGTATAGTCCAAAAATGTTTGATACATCATCTCATGATGAGTGAAGTCTAGTGTTACTTCTGGGTTTTCTACACTTGGATAACTTAGTACAAATCCATTGTCCTTTAAATAATCTAGTTTAAAACTATTTATATCATGTGTTGTATATGGTAATTCACCATAGAAATAATCGTAATAGTCATCTAATCTATATAAGTTTATATAACTATTGCTAATGTATTTTAAAACTCTTACTTTGTCCATTTGATTTTTCTTTGTAAAATATTTTATTGCATCAGCACGCGAAACGTTAATTTTTGTATATAAAAGTCCTGTTCTGTGAATTTCGTGCATTTCTTTTTCTAATTTTTTTATTAATTCTTCATCTACTTCAGCTCCTGCTAATTCACAGTAAATACCTTTATCGATTGAGTGTTCAACAGTGACTTCAACTTTTTCTCCTAAAACGTTACGGACTGCCAATACTAACATAAAAACAGTTCCTCTTGCGTATACTACGTTTCCATAATCGCTGCTTCTATCGTAAAATTCTATGTTACAATCTTGATTTATTTTTTCTGATAAGTCAATTAATCTATTATCGATTTTACCAATCATTATTTCATAGTTAAAATAACGAGTAAAACTTTTACTTATTTCGTATAAACTTGTTCCGACAGGAAATTCTTTGGTAACAAGATTTCTAAAATTGATTTTTATTTTGTTTTCCATAACATCCCTCTTATCTTCTTATATCATTTTATCAAAAAATAACAAGATTGTCACTTGTTATTTAAATTGATTACTTGTTTATTCATCGTAAATACATCTTACGTAATAGCCTCGCGATTTTGGTGGCTCGGTTCTAAATATGCCATCATACCCAATAACCAGTGCTCGTATCCACCTTGAAGTTGCGGTTGGAGCAGTATCGGTCCACCACATTGCGTTAAAATCCTCTACTCCGTATGTTCCGTCTGATTCTCTGGCTCCGGCAGGTAGACCACGAAATCCATATTCATCGGTTCCGTCATAAACGGGTGGAACTGTTTTAAGTTTTTTTCCTTGATCTGTTCCTCTCTCCATTGTTAAATCTAACTCTGAAGCAGGCAGATTTAAGAATGTCTCAAAGGTTTTCCAATCGTTATCACTTGGCACTCTCCAACCAGTTGGACAGACATTTTCTATGTCTAGTGCATATCCATTATAAATTGATCCATATTTTTCATAATTTGGGTCTGCTTTTGCAGTTGCGACACTGGTTCCGCTATATCCATAAACTCCGTATGCTGGATTTTCTTGATTACCGGCGTTATTGAATCCTTGATTTGTATGAACCGCCGGAAGATATGCTAGGTTTTCAGCAAACCAACATTGACTTCCGAGTTGAACAGTGTTATATGTGTTTCCATCTCTGGAATCTGTTGCAAATTCTTGATAACAACTTTCACCAACAACGGGTGTTGGAAATGTTGCAGAAGGTCCTGGTGTAAATTCATGTTTTATACATCTTACTGAATATCCGGTATCCAAAGTTATTTGCTCTCTTAATATTTGTGTATATGTTGAGTGCAAATATCTAAAAAGTGATTGATTGGAAGCGGTCAGTGTTGATGCCCAGTAATAACCCGCCACATCGACATAATTCCAGGATCCACTAGCAAGTCTTCCACCAGGAACGGCACTAAATCCATAAATGTTGGTTCCTCCCCATGAGGGATCTATTGATTTTAGTTGTTGACCTTCTTTGGAACCTCGCCACATCGTTGTATCAGCTACTTCAGGGTCCATTCCAAGTTCTATTTCTAAATTTTTCCAATCTTGATCGGTCGGAATATACCAGCCATCTGGACATGCCCCTTGAACGCTTTCACCATCTAATCCCCCTGTTGCACCGTGCCAATTATAAATAACACCATACTTCTGATAATTCAAGGTAGCTTTTGCGGCTGTAACATCGGTTCCGACATAGCCGTAAACATAATAACGTGGATCGTTGTTTGAAGTTGCTGTTCCTGAAGTGACCGATGGAAGATATGCTAAATTATTAGTCATCCAGCATTGAGCTCCGATTGTTACCATTCCGTATTCATTGCCATCGCGTTCATCTATAAATGTTCCATCGCAAAGTGGTCCTGTCGGTTCTTCAGGTTCACTTGGATCTGAGGCTATTAACGTTTCGACAATTTCTACTTCTCTATCTTTTGTAGTACTATTTCCATTTATATCTTCAGCAGTGTAAGTTAGCGTATAAATACCAGGTATACACTCAACTGTTCCCACGTATGAAACGGTTACGCTTCCGCTATTATCTGATGCTGTTACACCTTGGGTTTGCCAGTTGTAAGTAGTGCATTCACCTGATAGAATTGGATCATTTGAAAATTCTAATAACGGTGGCATTGTATCTACTAAGTTGACTTTTCTAACAATTACTCTCTTATAGCCCATATACTCAATTTTATATTCTACTAAGTATTCTCTTAAAATATTAGTTTCTAATTCAGAAATGACGGTACTATCGACTGTTATTGTAACGTTGATATGACTGTTATCAATCTGAGTTCCATCAACGGTGAAGGCTTTTATAGCTTCTTCATTCGCCCAGTTATGAGTGAAATAATTTTGTTGTACTGTGTCATTTAATGCACCCATTACAACAATTACTAAATCATCGTCTTCAGCAACATTACCATAAGTTCCTGTATCTTCAATTGCACGATATTCAAAAAAATTACCATCTCTATGTATCTCGATAATCATATCATCCGGAAGTAATTCTTCTGTTACAGGATGTCTCACTTCCTTTTCAACAAGTCCTGCATGTTTTAAGTTATATAAAAAAATTGTTGTTGTTTCACTTCTCAACTTCGGAATTAAATTTGGTTTTGATGCAACATAAGTTTCCGCTGCGTTTTCTAGCGCTTTTAATTGAACATCGACTAATTTTTGTCTTGATGAATTCATTACATTAGTTACCGATGCAACAACAACCAATAAAAGGAAGCCGATAATTAAAACGACTCCCAATAATTCTAATAATGTAAAACCTTTATTATTTCTTTTCATAATGCATACCTCTAATATATTCTTTTGTAATTTTATCATATTAGAGATTTTTTGACAATATGTTAAAAGTTTAAATAAAGTAACGTGTAAAATGAAATTTTATAGACTTTTTATGCAACGAACCGAGTACCCGATAGCCTGCGAAAAAGTATAGCGGAAAACAGTGGAAGCACCCGAGCGCAAGTAGCGAATG
>SKGW01000035.1 GCA_007117285.1 Bacilli bacterium | reverse complement strand
TTTTCTGACAGCTTGCGCAGCTTTGTGTCCGGCATGGGGACCGACCGCGACAAGGCGGCGACGGTGGAGTATGTCAGGAGCGACATTAGCGACCAGCAGCTTGAATACGCTTACAGATATGCTTGGCTACCCAAGCGGATCGTTGACCAGTTCGCCGAGGACGCCACTCGCAAATGGCGCGCATGGCAGGCGCAGCCGGATCAGATCAGCCTGATAGAGCGCACGGAAAAGCGGCTTGACGTTCGTTCGCGGCTTAAAAAGTGCATGATCCTGGCGCGGCTGTGGGGGAAGGCGCATATCTACATCAGCATCGACGGGCAAGACCCCTCCGAACCGCTTCGGCCGGAAACCGTAGGCCGTGACCGGATCAGTCACCTGACCGTCATGTCGCGGCGCGAGTTGGTGGACGGCGACATTGAAGACGATCCTTTCAGCCCCTACTACGGTACGCCGAAATATTACCAGATGACCAGCCCGTCACAGGGTTTCGTATTGGTGCATCCGTCGCGACTGGTGACGCTATACGGCGCGGAGCGTCCGAATGATCTGGTCTTCGGGCGAGAGGGTGACAGCATCCTGACCGCGCTATGGCCTGCGATCATGCAGCACGACAGCACGGTTGCCAACGTCGCCGGGCTTGTGTTCGAGGCGCGGGTTGACGTGATCAGCGTGCCGGGGCTTGCTGATTTGCTTGCCGATCCTGATACGGAAAAGCAGGTATTGTCGCGGTTTCAGGACATGGCGCGGATGAAGGGCAACAACCGGATTGTGTTGCTCAATGCCAGCGCAAGCCCCGACACGCCCTCAGAGACATGGGAACAGAAAGACGCCACATTCGCGACACTACCCGACATTATCGACCGGATGCAACAGCATGTCGCGGGCGCGGCTAAAACCCCGCGTGCGCTGTTGTTTGGAACCGGCGCGGGCGGCCTTGGAGCGACTGGCGATCTGGAATTGTCGGCGTATAACGATCAGATTGCCACGGTGCAAAGCAACGAACTTGAGCCTGCAATGCCAATTTTTGACGAATGCCTGATCCGCAGTGCACTAGGAAATCGCCCGCCTGAAATATGGTATGAGTGGAATAGCTTGTGGCAGACCAGTGATTCGGAGAAAGCGGATATTTTCGCCAAGGTCGCTGGCGCCGTGCGCAATCTGGCGGATAGCGGTGTTATCCCGCGTGAGGTTCTGACGCAATCAGTTGTCAATAAATTGGTTGAAACAGGATCGCTTCCCGGGCTTGAACAGGATTACGAGGAATGGGGCGGCGAATGGGATACGGAACAACCGGAGGACATGATTGATGGCGCTTGATACTGTAAAGATTACTGGAACGTTCAATTTCCCCGATGCTACATGGACGCAATTCGCGCGCGCCGTATTTGTCATTTCCGGTTACGATACGGATACGGAGATTGTTACGCCTTCCCCTGTTGAGGTCGATCTCGGCCCCAACGGTGAGTTGGACGTTGATTTGTGGCCTAATACGTCCGGGCTTCGCGGCACCGTCTATCGGGTCTATGTCGATTTCTACACCGACGACAGTTATTCCAATCTTATCAAGCGCGTTGATTTCAAGCGCATTCAGATCGACGGCCCCGCTGATATTGCGAATTTGCTTGATGTTCCCGTGTCTGTTCCGGGCTTCTGGTATAGTGCTATCACGCAAGCGGAATACGACGCTGCCATTCAGGCGGCGGCAGATGCTGCGGCTAGTGCGGCCGAAGCTGCTTTGTATGACGGCCCGTGGCTGGACGACGTACCGGCATTGCTTGCGGATACGTCCCTGACCTACACGGCAGGCCAGCCGGGATCAGGTGAGGCGGGAGACATTGTGCGCACGCGGAAAGAGGGTTTTGCGTATGAGTGGGCAGATTCCGGTGCGTCGGATCATCACGTCGAGACGGCGGGCGGTGTGAAGTTTTATGTGCTAGCAAATGCTGGAATAATATTCTTAGAGCAGTTTGGCCTTGCGGATGGCGATGACGTTACGTTCGCGCTAGACACTGCATTGGCTATGCGCCCGGCAAAGATCGAGACAAAGCAGGCACTCTCTCTTACTACGACAGGTGTAAACCGCGACCTGCGGCAGTCTGGGGTTGACCACCCTGCGCTCACGGTAGACCTAAAAGGTAGCGTTCTGACGAAAATAGGAAGCCATACTTACGCAGTGATCCAGACAAAAGGGGTCGTAGCGTTTGATGTTCACGCCGTGACCATCGACGGGGATAATCTTGCAGCGGCCGGTTGGTATCACATTTCGGAAAGAGATGTTTTTACAGGGTATGTTGCTTTCCACAACTGTCACGCCCGTAACCTATTACAAGTTGTTAGCGGTGGCGGCGGACAAGGGGCAGGGTTCAGGGTTTCTGGGGCGATGGCGAGGGCGTCTATGGTTGGTGGTTCAGTCAGCGATGTGGGCGCTGATCCGAGCGTTGGCGAAAAGATTACACGGGGGTTTTTTGCGTCGAGCAATTTTGGTTTGTTAGGTCAGAAGAATTTCCCACTACTTGTCGAGTGTTTGGGGGCGGACATCCGCAGAATTACTCCCTCCGATGACGCCGATGGTGTGTTCGCATCCGCAGAAGATACAGCCACGGGGCGCGAGAAATCACGCTTTGTTGTGCGGAATTGCTATTTTGAAGATTGCGCCAAAAGGTCGATTAAGTCACAGTATCATCTTAACGACACACAGTTTAACACCTTTGCTCATACCGTAAACGCCCCCGAAGGTCCGGGTCGTGAAGAGGTAGCATTTCAACGCGGCGGTGGCGCTTGCGACAATAACACATATCGCTATGCGGGGACTGCACGCTTTCTTTTCTATGATGGGCGCGCGGCAACATTCAGCAACGGAGTTACATCATTTTCAAACAATGATGTCTCAATCGGTGGTGGACTTATCAGCAGGTTCATTGTTGCGTCAGAATTCCTTGCTGGGGGGGATTACAGCCCTGGTTTTGTTGCTAATAATAACACGATTGTCGGTGGGTCAGCGCAGAGTTTTGTCTCGTTGAGGCCGGGATCGCGGTCCAGTGGTATTGTTACGACTGGTCCTATCCAGTTGCGCGGGAACAGCTTTGATGGCATTACCAGTTCTTTGGTTCTACTTAATCGCGGGCCTTCCGTTTCGGGGGACAGCAACGCTTTTTTTGCTCGGTTTGAGAAGCTGGATGTGTCTGGCAACATAAACCGGGGAGCGGCGGTCCCATTGGTCGGATTTGGGAGCGGCGATCCGACTGGTTCAAGCATTACTGTTTTGGACGAAGTGTTTGGGGAGAACACAGGATTTCAATTTCAGAGCTTGGTAAACGCCGACTTGATAAATGGCGTTATAATACAACAAAAAACAGAAGCATTTACGTTTACCGGCGCTGACCCAGATTTCAAGGTCGCGCAGTTCAGCTCTCTCGGTTCAGACAGGACCCGAAGGGGGGCGCTGTTTACAGGGTCATGCTT
>SKGW01000055.1 GCA_007117285.1 Bacilli bacterium | reverse complement strand
CTCATTTGGCGGCGGCGGCGGCCTTTAAGAAAAAATAATGAATTGGTGGTGATTATATGGAGGACGAAAAAGAAACAGAAGAGTTAGAAAATGAAGAATCCTCTGTAGAAAATCAAGAGCAGAAGAGTGTTCCAGCACAAATTGTTGATACAGCAGGTAACGCAGCAACTAAAATAGCTCAAACCAAAATGATTGCATCAATTCTTGCAGTAATTGGGCCTTTTGTTTTTTTAGCTGCTAAAATAATATTCGTTATATTGGTGGTTGCAGCTGTTTTTGTTTTAGTAATCGAAATGTTTTTAAGCGCTGTTAATTTTATACAAAACACCGGTGATAAAGTTTGGAACCTTTTCCAATATGGAAAATTACAAAGTTCAGAGCAGATATTTGTTAACACTTTAACTGAAGAATATGCTGTATATAATAGCTATGCAAGCTCTACAGACGAATTCGATCTCCCTATCATAATGGC
The DNA here is from genome assembly GCA_007117285.1 of Bacilli bacterium. Classification (GTDB taxonomy): domain Bacteria; phylum Bacillota_I; class Bacilli_A; order RF39; family UBA660; genus CSBR16-174. The sequence continues at coordinate 12,291 of SKGW01000055.1, read as the reverse complement.
CACTGTCAATTATGGTCGCATGATGAATTTAACGGGATTTGATGATAGTTTTGAATACATTGAAAAAATTTTTGATGACACGGAATCTGGTTTGGGAAAATTTATACCATCAAGCGATGTAAATGATTTTTACGCAGCAATGAACAATGAATTAGGTAAAATATATACTCTAGACCCTAGTGAAAGAAAATTACTTGCACACCTAGCTGGATTTCGAATCGATTTGGAGTGTCGTCCACATCCAGTTTATGAATATGACGAAGATTTAACAACTGAGGAGAACGAAAAAAAGGAAAGAGAGCAATTAGAGAACTTTTTCGATAGCGTATTAAGCGGATACAAAAGTTTTTTTGATTTTTTTGTTGAATCGGCAGATGCTAAAATAAAAAATCCAAGTTCTGGAATTTTTCCGACTCACACTTTAATGAAAACTAAGTTAAAAGAAGGGGTAACACTCTTATCTAATTTATATTCGTATAAACAGTCTGGTTATACCGGCGATATTTATGTTTTTTTGGATAGTAACAAGTTAAGAGCAAACGTCGAGCATGATTTCCAAACTTCCTCTGCTGTTGTAAAAAGGATTTTAGAAAATTCTACAATACAACAGTGCGGAGCGCTGGAAGCGCCAGTACCAAAGATGGAACTTTATATGGATTATGAACTATATGAAATGTATTTAGAAGAATACTATTTACCTAAATTTCAATTAGACTGTCCAAGTTGTGAATATAAAGATATACCAGAAGATGATCCATATAGAGACTTGGTTATTAATAGAATGATTAAAGAAATATATTATCAAAGAAATTTCTTCATTGATTATATACCACAATTAGATGGAAGCGATTTTGCAGGTGGATATCAGCCAGGTCAAGTTTATGATTTTAGCAATCTTTTGCAAAGTGGAAAATTTATTTTCAACTATAACAGTACAGAAATTCCAGCTCATTGCCAAAGTTTGAACACACTTATGAATTTCCCGACTTGTGTCACATCAGAATTTGGCAATCCAAGACCGGGTGAAAGAAAGCACGCAGGAATCGATTTTGGAATAACTAGAGGTACAGAAATATATGCATATGAAGATGGCGTTGTCACAATTGCCCGTTGTCAAAACAGTTGTGGTACAAACCTTACCTATTGTCCCAATTGTTCATCCGGATATGGCTTGTATATACAAATTGACCACGCAGGAGGTCTTCAAACTAGATATGCTCACTTGCATCAACTTGAATCAGGAATTGCAGTTGGGACCAAGGTAAAAGCAGGTCAATTAATTGCAGTTTCGGGTGATTCTGGAGTCGGAAGAGCGCATCTTCATTTTGAAATAAGGTATGGAGGAACTCCCGACAATCCTCGAGAAACTTTAGAAGAATTAATAAGTTCCATAAAATCCAACCAAACTAATAATGATTCATTATTGGAGCAATAAAGTAACATTCATGAAAGGAGGAAGCTTCCTATACTAATATTTTATAAATTAGTATAGTAGCTGTTTATTTATGAAAAAAATAAAAAAAATAACAATACTCTTTTTATGCATTTTGGTGTCAGCATGCACGGTTGACTATGATCTAACAATTAAAAGCCAAGGTCAGATTAAAGAATCAGCTACCTTTTCACAAGATAGAAATTTTTATAATCAAACGAAAAAAGAATTGTCTGTTCTGATTAATAATGAGTACGATGCAATAAAGCAACAATTTGGTTATGAAAAACACAACTTCAGCAATAAAATCACCAAAGATATCGTTACTCACAACATGAACCGCGAATATGAAACCGTTGATCAGTATTTTAATGAATCGCCATTTTATGACTTGTTTTTTGGACTTAACGATATCAACAAAACAGATAATGGAACTTTATATAGGGTGAAAAAAGATATGCTTAGATATGAAACTGAATACCCTTATTCAATTTTCTTGGGACTTGAACAACCCGTAGATATCATTGAAGTTAGCATTCGTTTTCACAATAAGGTAGTCGAAACAAATGCTGACTTTGAAGATAACTTTACCAACACATATACTTGGAACATAAATCAAAATGACCTCGAAAAAGAAATAACATTTGAACTTGCTAACAGTAAGAGATATGATATAATAATTATCGACTACTTAACCGATTATTTTTTAACATATCTACCAGTTTTTGTTATAGCTGGTGTTGTTGGAATATCTATATTATATGTTTATGGCTATTTAAAAAGACAAATAAGAGTTAGAAATCAAATTTAGGGGGACGTGATTATATGAAACTTAAAATAAGAGCTGACAATAAAGATGTATTAATCTTTGCAATATTTTGCATAGTTCTTTTTTATGTTGTTGCAATTGGTTTTATTAATATGTCAACATTTTTATCAGGAGATGGTTTGCATGGTTTTAATCCAATACCGGCATTCACTCCTGAGTATTTTGCTCCTGTTTTAGTTTTTTTCACAGTATTCCTAATAGTAATATTTTCAAGCGTATCGTCGTATTTCTTTAAACTAGAAAAAGGAATAGGAATTAAACTTGGAAAAAAAGATGAAAAAGGTTATTCAAGATGGCTTACCGATAAAGAAATGAAAGAAGAACTTAAAATGGTAAAACCAACAGCAAAAATTAGTGATTTTGCCGGAATACCAATTATTAATAACGGTCGTGAAATGTGGGTTGATGATAGTGAATATCACAGCTTAATCATTGGTTCTACTGGATCAGGTAAAACAACAATGATAGTTCTTCCTTTGTTAAAAACACTTGCAAAAAAAGGCGAGTCTATGATAATAACTGACCCCAAAGGTGAAATATATGTAAAAACATCAGAGATGCTAAGAGCAAAAGGATATAACATAATCCTCTTAAACTTTAGATCTCCTCAAAAAGGTAATTCATGGAATCCTATGCAACTACCTTATGAATTATATAAAAATGATAATCAAGACAAGTCCAATGAGCTTTTAGATGACCTTGCACTTAATATAATTTATGATAAAGATGCAAAAAATGATGACCCGTTTTGGGAGCAAACATCAGCAGATTACTTTGCAGGACTGTCACTCGCTTTATTCGACGATGCCAAAAGAGAACAAATAAACCTAAACAGTATCGGTTATATGACTACTGCGGGTGAAGAAAAAGCTCTAGGAACAACATACATAAAAGAGTACTTTAGTCATAAAGATCCAATTTCACCAGCATATGTTAACGTTTCTAGTACTCTATCAGCACCACCGGATACTAAAAATAGTATTTTATCGGTCTTTAAACAAAAAATCAAAATATTCACAGCTCGTGAAAACTTATCGGAAATGCTAGCAGTTAGTGACTTTGATATGAAAGATATAGGTCGTGAAAAAACAGCAGTCTTCCTAATCATTCATGATGAGAAAAAAACATACCATTCATTATTAACTATTTTCATTAAACAGTGCTACGAAACACTAATTGATGTGGCACAAGAAAGTCCAAATGGAAAATTAAAATATAGAACAAACTTTATTTTAGATGAGTTTGCTAACATGCCGCCTTTAAAAGACGTTACAACAATGGTAACAGCGGCAAGAAGTAGAAATATGAGATTTAACTTCATCATTCAGAATTTTGCACAATTAAACCAAGTATATGGCAAAGAAAACGCTGATACAATTAAAGGTAACTGCGGTAACTTAATTTACTTAATAAGTAGTGAGTTAAATGCACTAGAAGAAATAAGTAAAATGTGTGGTGATGAGAAATCTGGTGAGAAGGACAAAACAGACTCAAGACCACTTGTAACCGTAAGCGATCTACAAAGAATGAGCAAAAACGAAATGATCGTTCTAAGAACTAGAAAACTACCTTATAAGACAAAAGTAATTCCGGACTATGAAATGGACTGGGGCTATGAGAGTAGCGATGCAGAGTTCTTAACTAGAGATAAAAATGAAGTAGAAGTATTTGATCTTAAAAAATTTGTTGAAGAAAAAAGAAAAAATCTTTTTGATGAAGCAAGCAAAGCACTTGGCGATGATGTAAAACCTGAAATGTTTGCAAAACCTGCAGGTCCGCCTAGTGATGCAGCACCTTCAAAAGGAATTGATCTAGACGCTTTAATTCAGAGAATGGATCAAAAAATAGCGGAACTTGAAAAAGAAGAAGCGGAAGAAGCAGAAAAAATGAAAAACAAGCCAACTGAAAAAGAAGAGTCGCGCCCGACAACTTTACCGTTTGAAACAGATTTCAAACCTGTAACAGTCAAGGAGCCGATTAAAAAAGAAGAAGTTTTGAAGGAAAAACCAGTTAAAAAAGAAGAACCAGTTGAAGAAAAGAAACCAATTAAAAAAGAAGAAATTAAGCCAAGAAATGAAGAAAAAGAATTAGAGAAAAATGAATCAAATATTAAAACAGAGAAGAAAAATTTCATAACAGACGATCAATTTTTCGACGACTTTTTCGGAGATGAATAGTGCTTAACAGCACTTTTTGTTTACTTTGCATTTACACAAAAACCATGTAAATAGACTTTGAATATTAATAATGATATACTTGTTGAGGAGTGATTTTTATGGAAATAGTCCTACTAGCACTAACAATTTTTTTAGTTCTACTAAACCTAATTATGCTGTCTAATTTAAAAATTAAAAACAGTAGTGCTGAAAATACAATTGAGAAGATGGGCCGTTTAGAAACGTCCTTAATCAAAGAGTTTGGAGATTTCCGTAATAACTTTTCGAGAGACCTAAACAACGACTTTTCAAAAATGAACGAACGAATTGAAAATAGACTTAATATGATAAATGATAGAGTTAATGAAAGACTAGATGTAAACTTTGAAAAAACAAACAAAACATTTACATCAATACTTGAGCGATTAACTAAAATTGATGAAGCTCAAAAAAAGATTGATGATCTTTCAACAAACATAGTTTCACTTCAAGATGTCCTCACTGATAAAAAAGCAAGAGGAACTTTCGGTGAAGTAAATTTAAAAAATATCATGGTTAGCGTCTTCGGTGACAATAACGATTCATTATATAAAATGCAATATACATTTCCAAATGGAACAATGGTTGACTGCATCTTAATCGCACCAGATCCACTAGGTGTAGTTTCAATCGATTCAAAATTCCCTTTAGAAAATTATAGAAGAATGATTGCGCTTGAAAACAACGATAAAAAAGAAGCAACAAAAAAATTCAAAGAGGATTTAAAAAAACATATTGATGATATTGCAGATAAGTATATAATAAACGGTGTAACTTCTGATCAAGCGATTATGTTTATACCAGCTGAAGCAATTTTTGCCGAAGTTCATGCATATCACCAAGATGTTGTTGAATACGCAAATAAAAGAAGAGTTTTCATAACTTCTCCAACAACTTTGATGAGTACATTAACAACAGTTCAAATAGTTATGAAAAACATTGAAAGAGATAAATACGCAACAATAATTCATAAAGAATTAGTTAGTTTAGATGAAGAATTTAAGCGTTATAAATTAAGATGGGACAAATTGTCAAGAAGCATGGATACAGTTAGTAGAGATGTTAAAGATATTCATACAACAACTGACAAAATCACAAAAAGATTTGACTCAATAAGTCAGGTTGAAATAAAAAATGAAGTGAAGGGAGTGCCATATGACGAATAACAAAGATATTGAAAAAGCAAAAAAATTCTTAGAAATGCTGAAATCACAAAGAGGACATGTAGATGAAAAAGCTTTAAAAGATGAAGAATTAGGCTTGGTTGGTGTTGAAGGAATAACCGATCAAAAAGCAAAACATCTTGGAGTTCATCCTCGAAGTGCAAAGAATAATAAAGAAAGAGGATTTCTAAGCATTTCATCTTTATTAATAATACTCGCACTATTTCAAATTGCTTTTGTTGCAGCATTAGTTTTACTTTTCAAAAATTAATCATTTGATTAATTTTTTTTATTAAATCCCTATGTTTTATGGTACAAATGATTTATAATGATTATGAGGTGTTTTATGCAAGGAAAAATATTAGAATTTCTAAGAGGAAAAAGAGATGCACAAACAATTGAGCAAATTAAGGACTCTTTAGATGTTGATTCAGTAGAAGAATTAAAAGAACTTTTAAAAGAAATAGATTCTTTAGAAAATAAACTTGAAGTTTATCGCACTAAAAAAAATAAATATATGCTTTTTAAAAATTCTCATCTAAAAACCGGAAAATTAGTTGTTAACAAAAAGGGCTTTGGCTTTGTTATTTTGGATGAAGAAGAAGATGTATATATAAGCGAAGGCAATATGAATGGTGCCATTCATGGTGACAGAGTCGTTGTTGAAATAATTCCGGGTGCTGGTACAAAACTGGAAGGGAAAGTTCTTAAAATTGTCGAAAGAGAATTAAAGCAAGTAGTCGGTGATTTCTACTTTAAAAAAGGAATTGGCTATGTTGATTTAGATGACGAAAAAGTTAAATTATTAATTGAAGTTGACAAAGAGAAAAATCTTGGAGCTGTTAATGGTTCTAAAGTTTTAGTTAGAATCACAAAAAAAGTTAAAAATACTCATTATAAAGGTATTGTCATCAAAGTTTTAGGACATCGCAATGATCCAGGTGTTGATATTCTGGCTATTGTTTATAAATTTGGACTTTCAGATACTTTTTCTGATGAAACATATAAGCAATTAGATTCAGTGCCTAATGAAGTTTCAAAAAGTGAAATTGATGGACGTAAGGATCTACGCAATGAAGTTATTTTCACAATTGATGGTGATGATACAAAAGATATTGATGATGCACTTTCTTTTAAAAAGTTGAAAAATGGTAATTATTTATTAGGAGTTCATATAGCTGATGTTAGTTACTATGTTCAAGAAAACACAGCAATTGATCAAGATGCGTTTGAAAGAGGAACAAGTGTATATTTAGCAGACCGTGTTATTCCGATGCTTCCTCATAAATTATCAAATGGAATTTGTTCTCTAAATCCAAATGTTGATCGACTTGCAATGTCTTGTGAAATGGAAATTGATAACAATGGAAATATTGTTGATTATTCTATTTTTGAAAGTGTAATTAATTCTAGAAAGCAAATGACTTATAAAAATGTTAACAAGATTTTAGAAGAAAACATTATTCCAGAGGACTATAAGGAATATGCTGATATTTTAAAAGACATGGAAGAGTTAGCTAAAATTTTAAGAAAAAACAAACAAAAAAGAGGATATATTGATTTTGATATTGATGAATCAAAAATTCTTGTTGATGACAATGGAAAAGCAATTGATGTTGTTCTTAGAGATAGAAGAACTGGTGAAATGTTAATTGAAGATTTCATGATTGCTGCCAATGAAACAGTGGCGGAAGCAATCTTTCATATGGAACTACCGTTTGTTTATCGTATTCATGGAAAACCGAGTGAAGAAAAAATAGAAAAATTTATTAATTTTGTTAGAGTTTTGGGCTATCAAATACAATTGCCCAAAAATTTAAAGAAGTTTGATTCAAAAGATATGCAATTTATATTAGATCAACTAAAAGATAAAAAAGAACACTCAATTTTTTCAAAACTTTTACTGAGAAGCATGCAAAAAGCTGTTTATGATAAAAACAATATTGGGCACTTTGGTTTGGGAAGTTCATGCTATACGCATTTTACTTCACCAATTAGAAGATATCCAGATACAACAGTTCATAGACTCCTTAGAAAATACTTATTTGAAAACAAAATGGACAGAGCAACGATTTCTGCATGGGATAAAAAATTATTAATTATAACTGAGCACTCGTCACAAAAAGAGAGAGATTCAATTGAATGTGAACGAGAAGTTGATGATATGAAAAAAGCGGAATACATGATGGAACATATCGGCGAAAAATTTACTGGTATGATTGTCAGTGTTATGAGCTTCGGAATGTTTGTCGAACTTGAAAATGGAGTCGAGGGTTTAATTAGAATGGAAGATTTAAAAGATGATTTTTATAATTTCGATGAATCTACTTTCTCAATTAAAGGAAGCAAAACCAAGAAAAATTACCGTCTTGGCGATACCATTGATGTTATAGTTAAAAATGCTTCAAAGGAAGCAAAAACAGTTGACTTTATTTTAGACAAAGTGGAGTGATTTTTATGGAAATCAAAAATAAAAAAGCTAATTTTGATTATGAAATAATTGACACATATGAATGTGGCATCGTTTTGAAGGGCACTGAAATTAAATCAATTAGAGGCGGAATGGCTAATATTAAAGATAGTTATGCAATTATTAAAGGAGGAGAACTCTTCCTCCTTAATATGCATATTAGTCACTATGAAAAGGGAAATATCCACAATCATGATGAAACAAGAACTAGAAAATTACTAATGCATAGAAAAGAAATTAATAAACTATCAAATCAAGTTGAAAGAGAAGGTTTAACTTTGGTTCCCTTGAAAGTTTACTTTAAGAAAAACTTAGTTAAGGTTTTAATAGGTCTTGCTAAAGGTAAAAAAACATATGATAAAAGAGCAGCTATAAAAGAGCAAGACATTAAAAGACAAGCGGATAAAGAGTTAAAGGATTTTACAAAAAAATACTAAAATGTTATAATACTTCCTACGGGGTTGCTTGGTTTCGACGGGAATATTAAGAGATTAGATTGCAAGTCGTTGAGGCACGTTAAGTCTCACAGATAAAATAACTGGAAAAAATATTTTAACAAGTGTATTTGGTGAACAACCAAGCTACGGGGTGGCTTTCGCCTAACCGAAGTCTTTTAAAAAGGACACTGCTTCTTTAAATCATCTCTCTTGTGGTTTATATGAGGCTCAATTTAAAGAGATATATCATTATGACGCCTATATTTAATGATGAATCAAATAGGCTACCCGAAAAATAGTTCGTTAGTTAAGTCTATTTCAGGGGAATTTTGATAACTAACTAAACTTGTAGACATCTAATCATCTTTATTTTCGGACAGGGGTTCGATCCCCCTCAACTCCACCAAATTTTAAAAAAACCAACTTTCTTATGAAAATCATTAATTTAGTTCTCACGTAATTAATAGCTACATTAAATTCAACATTGTAGATCTTGTTAATTTTATAGATATAACGATGACATTAAATATACGTCATCTTATAGATACGTGACTGGAAGAAATATAGATAGGAAAGAAGGTGTTTAATATGTTTTGGACAATTATTATAATTATTTTTGTTTTGTGGCTTCTTGGTGCTTTTGGAAACAAATTATCTTCAAGTTTTCCAAAAGCGGATAACCGTGTTCATATTTTGATTGTTATAGCTCTTGTTTTACTTATATTAAAATTACTTGAAATTATTTAATACATAATAGCATTACTGCACATCCTCTTAAGATTATTACGATTAGAGAGGTTGTGCATTTTTTCTAGCGCTTATGTTATATGGATACATAACAATTTTGCTTGGAGTGTCAGATATAGAAATAAACCACCTTATGGCAATATATCAAATAATTAGTTATTGCGTTATTATTTTTGTCTTAAGTATTATAATAAAAAATCTTGAACAAAAAAAATCGAAGGGACTGGATGGAGGCCCGCCTAACAAAAACTTGAAAGTTGCTCATGAGATGGTTTTCGACTTTAAACTCGGAAGAGTTTTTAAGGCTATAATTTTTTCAATTCTGTTTCTTTTCGCTTTAGTATTTATAGTTCCGTTTATATTGGGTTAACTCAGCATCGTTAATAAAACACGAAAATGTTTTTTTCTTGTTTTAAAAAGCAAAATATGAAGAAAGAACATATCAAAGTGAAAACCTCACTTCTGAAATTAATTCTGATTTTAAGAAGGAAGAGGAAGTATCATTAAATCAAAGTCAACCGACACAACAAGAGAATATCTCAACAAATCAAGAGAATCCGATACAACAAGAAAAATCAGGATTTAAAATTTGTTCTAACTGCGGAAACAAAGTGGGCGTTGACAGCGATACTTGTTTCATGTGTGGATATAAGTTTGAGAGCTAATCTATTTTTAAAATAACGGTTACTACTATCCTTAAAAACACGAAAGTGTTTTTTTATTGTTTTAAAATATTTATTTTGCTAAAATGATTATAGGGGGTTTTTATGTTCAAAGTAAACGATTTATATTTTAAATATCCAAAAGCAAATGAAAACACAATCAAGGGAATTTCCTTTGAAATAAAAGAAGGAGAAATCTTTGGTCTCTTAGGTCCGAGTGGAGTAGGTAAAAGCACAACACAAAAAATTCTTATTAGAATCTTAAAAGACTTTGAAGGGGAAGTTTTATACAAAGGTAGAAATTTAAAAGAATATGATAAAGATTTTTACGAAGAAATTGGTGTGGGATTTGAAGTTCCAGTTTTGTTTTCAAAGCTAACCGCGCAAGAAAACATTGATTTTTTCAAAAGTCTTTATAACCAAAATGCTGATACCGATGAATTATTAAAAAAAGTTGGTTTATGGGAAGATAAGGACAAGTTGGTAAGTGAATTTTCAAAAGGAATGAAAATAAGACTCAACTTTTTAAGAGCAATGCTCAATAATCCCAAAATGCTTTTCCTAGATGAGCCAACTAATGGACTTGATCCTAAAAATGCAAGAGTAGTTAAAGATCTTATTAGAGAATTCAAAAAAAACGGTGGAACAGTTCTTTTGACAACTCATCTTATGAATGATGTTGATGAATTATGCGATCGCGTTGCCTTTATGGCGGATGGGAAAATTGCGGAAATAAGTACTCCAAAAGAATTGAAAATAAAATATGGCGAGAGAACAGTTGAAGTTGAATACGATGATGAGGGTTTAAAAAAATCCGAATTTAATATGGATGCTTTAAAAGAAGATAAAAACTTTTTAAATATATTAAAAAATAAAAAAATTGTAACAATTCATAGTAAAGAAACTTCGCTAGATGAGATTTTCATTCAAGTTACAGGAGTTGATACAAGTGAGTAATTTTTTAAAATTATTTGTTGGAGAATTAGTTAGAGCAAAAAAATACAAAATACTAGCAGCAAGCCTTTTTCTTCCGTTTTTTTGGATTGTTATTTTAGAGTTGTTTGCAGTAAAAGATTTAACAGAAATTCTTCCATTATTAGTTTACTTAGACGTCACTGTAATGGCGATGCTTTTTATAGGAGTTACCATTATGTTTGAAAAGCAAGAAAAAACACTTTCAACACTGATGATAACACCAATTAGAAGAGCGGATTATTTTCTAGCTAAAATATCAGTAAATCTAGTTTCAAATGTTGGATCATTTACAATCTTATTTCTGTATGCCAAAATATTTAGAGAAGTTAACATAAACATATTAACAATATTATTTTCAATTATTATAATTTCAGTACTCCATTCTTCATTAGGATTTATATTTGCAACAAGAGTAAAAGGCTTTACTAACTTGCTAGTTAGCATAATGGTTTATTCACTTATTTTTGCACTTCCGGTTTTATTTGAAGAAATTGGTCTGATAAATAATGAGTTAATTCAAAACCTAATGTATATGTTACCAACTAAAGCATCTTTAATTGTGATAATGTCATCAATCAGTGAAATTGATTTTGGAGTTATATTTTCAGTTATATATGTTATTTTGTTAACAATTATTTGCTTATATATTAATGCCAAAAGTTTCGATCAATTTATTGTTAAAGAAAGTGGGGCTTAATATGTACAATAGTTTTTTAAAAAGCGAGCTTAAAAAAACATTTAGAGATCCAATGATGCTATTTATGTTCTTCAGTCCACTTCTTTTTGGAACAATGGGGCGTTATGTAATACCAGGCCTTGCGGAGGCCAACAACTTTAACTTAATGCTGATTGCCGATTACATAATAGCGGGGCTTACATTAATGATTCCCGTTTTATATGGAGCGCTTATCGCCTTCTCAATTTTAGATGATCGCGATGACAATGTAATAACTTCAGTTAAAGTATCTCCTTTAGGACTTAATAAATTTCTTTCCTTCAGAGTTGTCTTTGGACTTATATGTTCATTTATTGGTATTTTATTTATAATGTGGTTTTCAGATATTGCAACTATTGCTCTTAAAGACATGATTATAATTTCATTTCTAGCCTGTTTAGCAACACCAATAGTTGGAATGTCAATTAACATAGTAGCAAGTAATAAAATAGAAGGATTTGCAGGAATTAAAGGATCACAAATTGTTTTATTAATACCTTTAATTGCACTTTATTTTAAGGACTATAAAGAATTGTTTTTTGCAATTATTCCCGGCTTCTGGCCAGCTAAACTAATCAACATTGCAATTAGAGGAGAAAACTTTTCATATTTAACCTATAATAGCTATCTAATAATAGGTCTTTTATATATGGTATTAATCAATAT
>SKGW01000082.1 GCA_007117285.1 Bacilli bacterium | reverse complement strand
TTGATGTATCTGGAAGTGGGCGTTTGGAAGTTAATAATAACTTTACTATAAACACTCCAAAAACAAATATTCATATTGTTGGTGGAAATCAGGAGTATGATATTTATGTTGGTGGAGAATTTAAAATAAATAGTGTTCAAGATTTAGAGCAAAATGGTGCATTTTTAGAGAGTGTGCGCATTGTCCAAAACACATCAACAAGCATGCCAATTGACATTATAATGATGTCAAACAGCAGATTAACAATCGGACACGATGTAATTATTGGTTTTGTAAAAACTAATATGGGTGCAACTAATATTGAACTTATTAACAATGGTTCAATTGTTCAGGTTCAGTTTCAAGATATGGCTTTATTATCATCATTTACAAAACCACAAATATATATATATAACTTAGCGACAATTCACGGGGTTGTTGATGGAGCATCAATTGTTTTACCATCAAATGCAACACCATATCTTTCGCCTACACAGGGAAATACATTAATTATTAAAGGTATTAACTCTTCAGATATAACAGTTGAGGGTTCAGATCACTTTTCGCAAGATGATATCGGACAGACTGACGATGATGGAACTGTTGTTCCCATTCAAGGTGAGGATAATGCTTATATAGTTTATCTTAGTGAACCTGAACATACTATTGAAAGTGTTTTAACAAATTATTTTGTTGCAAATTTATATCAGGATGTTTTACAAGAAATATTTGATATAAAAAAAATAATTGTTAGAACTATAAATGCACAATATTTTGAAAACCACGACTTTGATTACATGAGAAGTGCAAGTATGGGAAGTTTGGAGTTTTTGTCACTTGAAACGGCTCGTGTTAAAGATGGTGAAGTTTTAAATAGAATCAAGAGTGGAGCTATGCAAAACAAAGCAACTTTAAAAACCTTAATTTTGCCAGAAACTTTAACTGCAATTGGAGAAGATGCATTTGCAGGAGTTATGCTAGGACATATACCAGCCAGTCCATCAACACCGTTTCATTTCTTGAGAATACCTGCCAACGTTTCTAATATTGAATCTGGTGCTTTTGACACATCAAAATATATTAGACTTGATGGTGCAATTGTTCCAACAGTAGCAGCGGGAGCATTTAATTCATTGGACAATGGTGCAAAAATATTTGTTGGATCAGGTTTTGTTGATACATACCGAAATTCAGGATATTTTAACGAGAAAAACATTTTTAGAATAGCTAGTCTTTCTGATAATAGACTATATTTTGTTTATGATTCTGGTGATGGTGTAGGTATTTCCCTTTCAATAAATCCAGCAATTGGTGGAACAACGATTGGTATTCCAACAACCATTAACCATAATACTTATACATTACCGGTTAATGACATCGGACCTTCCGCTTTCAGACAAGTTAATGTTAGTCCCGAGGGAGCAAGCCTAGTTATTCCATCAACTGTAACTGGAATTGGAAGTTATGCCTTTCATAATTTAAAAATAACTTCGGCAAATTTACAAAATGTTGTTAATTTTGGTGATTATGCTTTTCAAAATAATGAAATTACAACTTTGAACTTAACTAATGCAAATACTATTGGTAAATATACTTTTGCAAATAGTTTGGCACTTCAAGAAATAAACTTTTTTGAAATAAGAAACATAGGTGATTACGCCTTCTACGACTCTAAAAATGTAGCTCGAGTTAACTTCAATAGTACAGACACAAGAGTAGTTAACAACAACGAAGAAATTAATCTTAATTTTGGAACTGAATCTGTCTTTTCGAATTGGGGCCAATACCTAGACGGAAGATTAAGGGTTTATGTACCGGCTGGATCAATAACATCAGGTGAAACTTATTTAGAGTTATATAAAGAAAAATTTTCAGCACATGAACATTTAATATTTGAACAAGGTATTTTTGTTGGTGAGTATTACCATTTTGCAGTTCCGTATAACTTGTATGAATATACTGTTAAAGCTGTAACAATTGATGATGCCAACGGTATTCCAACAACAGGGTATGAAATAATTTCTTACCAAGGTGCAGATTTAGATGGTTCTTATACAATCCCTTTAACTTTAACGGCTAATGGTACAACTCTGCCAGTAATTTCAATAGGACAGAATGCTTATCGTCATGTTCCTGTTGCCACTGCTGCTCAAATAAATTTAACAATGCCAAATATTTTAAGCATTGGAGCTTACAGTTTTTATAATCATCCAATTAGAAGCATTGTTGCTGATAATGCAGTTAAAGTTTACGAATCTGCCTTTGCTAATTCCGGTCTTAGAACTGCATCATTTGATAACCTAACTGAGTTAGGAGATAATGCACTTGCGAATGTAACAAACCTAAATTCACTAGATTTAGGAACTGTTAAAACAATTGGTTCAAATGCAGTTAGTGGTGCGGTCAATTTATTTAAACTATATATCAATAATAGTGATTTAGATATAACAGCAAACGCCAATGCCTTTACTGATTTAGGTTTAAATACTAACAATAGAATGAGAATATATGTTCCGGCAGGTGATCCGGTTATAACATACTATAAAGCCTTATTCAGTCAACATTCAACCTTTGTTTATGCATCAGGACTTAGTGTTGGAACATACACAGTTGGCGGAGTTGATATAGGTGAATATACAGTTCGTGCAATTGACTTGCAATCTCATACAGGAGCAACTGTTGGTGGATATGAAATAATCGACTACCACGGACCTGATTTAACATCTGCGTACAACTTGCCAACAGAATTAACAGTTTCATCGATTACTCTGCCAGTTATCTCGATTGGTCGTGATGCTTATATTAATACTGAAATAACTGAGAGCAATACTGTAAACTTATCCCAAAATAGTATTATTAATGTAGGAAGAAGTGCTTTTGCAGCGGTAGATGGAATCGGAACCGTAAGCATGAATGGAGCAACAACGATTGGGACAAGAGCATTTGAAAACACAACAATAACACAAGGTGTATTTCCTAATTTGAATAGTGTAAGCACATTAGCTTTCTCAAATGTTTCCACACTGTATAGTTTGGATTTGGGAACTGTTAAAAACTTAGCAACAAGTTCAGTTCAAAATGCAGGACGATTATATCAAGTGTTCTTTGAAGCGGAAGATTTAAATATTAATTTCCACTCTAATGCATTTGACAATGTTGGAAGTTTAACAAATGAGAGAATTAGATTTTATGTTACTGATGATTTGGCAATAACTGATGTTCCGTTTTTTGAGGAGTATCGAAGCTTGTTTGACGCCTCATATCAAAATTTCTTCTTTCCAAGAGGACATTTAATTGGAAGCTATACGCCACTTGGAGTTCCATTTGATATTTCCGAGTATAGTTTGCGCTCAGTAACACTTACTAATCATAACAACAATCCAACAATAGGTTGGGAGCTTGTTGAATATCACGGAACTGATTTAACAACTAGTTACTCAATACCAGCCAATGTTTTAGTTGGTAGTGATAACTATAATATTATTGGAATAGGTAATAGAGCATATCAATTTACTAACGCAATACCAACGGCAG
>SKGW01000013.1 GCA_007117285.1 Bacilli bacterium | reverse complement strand
TAATAAATGAATTGGGTATAAAAATACCTGTTGCGCTTCACTTAGATCATGGTGGAAGTTTTGAAGATTGTAAAAATGCAATTGATGCTGGATTTACTTCGGTAATGATTGATGCATCAAAATATGAAATAGATGAAAACATTAAAATAACTAAATCGGTTGTTAATTATGCTGGGGATGAGATCACGGTTGAGGCCGAGGTTGGTCATGTAGGTGGTCAAGAAGATGATGTAATTGGAGATATACACTATGCAAGTGTCGAGGATTCTGTTAAAATAGTTAATTCAACAGGAATTTTCATGCTCGCACCTGCTTTAGGAAGTGTTCACGGACCATATAAAGGAGATCCTAAGTTAAACTTTGAGAGAATGGCTGAGATAAATAATTTGCTTAAAACTCCTCTTGTTTTGCATGGTGGAACCGGAATATATGATGAACAAATAAAAACTAGTATTCAATGCGGAATTGCTAAAATTAATATTAATACTGATTTGCAGTTAGTTTGGACTGAAAGTGTTAGAAAATTTTTGGAAGAAGATAAAAAGGAATATGATCCAAGAAAAGTTATTGGATCTGGTGAAGTTTCTTTGAAAAATAAAGTCAAAGAAAAATTAATTTTAACTGAATCAGCTAATAAAGCATAGGAGGATTTTATGAAACAAATTATCATTAGTGGTGGAAATCTTTTGACGGGAACAATTAATATTGGCGGTGCTAAAAATAGCGCTGTTGCATTAGTTCCAGCATCTTTGTTATCTGATGAAAAGGTTACCATAAGTAACATACCTAAAATATCTGACATTGAAGCCCTAACCGAAATTTTGGAATATTTAGGGGCGGATATTAGTTTGGAAAATGATGTAATAAAAATAGACTCTAGTAGTGTTGAAAATAAAGAAATTCCTGAAAATGTTTCGAAAAAACTAAGAGCTTCTTATTACTTTATGTCGGCTCTTCTTGGAAAATACAAGCATGTTGAAATGTATTTTCCAGGTGGTTGTGCGATTGGTGCCCGACCTATTGATCAAACTTTAAAAGGTTTTAGAGCTTTAGGAGCAACAGTAATCGAGGAAAATAATAAGTTTAAAATTTTTGCGGATGAATTAAAAGGTGCTCATGTTTATTTAGACATGCCAAGTGTCGGTGCAACTATTAATACTATGCTAGTTGCGGTTAGAGCTACTGGTGGAACTATAATAGAAAATGCTGCTCGTGAACCAGAAATAGTAAGTGTTGCCAATTTTTTAAATAGTATGGGCGCTCGAATAACTGGCGCCGGAACTAGTAAAATTAAAATAATTGGTGTTGAAAAAATGACAAGCGGTTTTTCAGAGGTTATTCCTGATAGAATTGAAGCTGGTACTTACATAATTGCTGGTGCAGTTATGGGTCACAATCTTACAGTAGCTAATATTATACCTGAGCATATTGAGAACTTAATTCAAAAACTAAAGGAAATGGGAGTTCCAATAACTGTTGATAGTACAAGTGTAACTGTATCTAGAGCGAATTCACTAAAACCAATTTCTGTTAGAACTGCCGGATATCCTGGATTTCCAACTGATCTTCAACAGCCACTCACTGTTCTTCTTTCGATGGCGGAAGGTGTTTCTAAATTAGAAGAAACGATTTATGAAAATAGATTTCAAAATGTTAAGTATTTAAATAAAATGGGTGCTGATATTGATGTTTCAAGTCAGCGAGTTATTAAAATTAAAGGTCCTACAAAGTATAAAGGCGGCACTGTTATGGCGACTGATTTGAGAGCTGGAGCTTGTATGATTATTGCAGCTTTAACAACGAATAAGAAAACTTTTATTGATAAAGCTGAGCATATTTTGAGGGGCTATGAAAATATTGAGGACAAATTAAAAAATGTCGGTGTCAATATTGAAATTGTCGACATTTAGATTGATTTTTAAAATATTTATTGATATAATGAAAAAGCGTCAAATTACTATGGGTTAAAAGCCATGGCGGAAGGAGAGTTAATATGAAAAAGGAAAAACCAGAATACATGGAAACAGCTGTTGAGTGTACTTGTGGAAACAAATTTACAGTTAGGTCAAATAAGAAACAATTAGATCTTGAGATTTGTAATATGTGCCACCCATTCTATACTGGAGTACAAGGTAAAACTTCTAAGACTGGTAGAATAGAAAAATTCAACCGTAAATACGGAATAAAACAGGAAAATTAATTTCCTGTTTTTTATTTGTGATAACTTTCATTTTTACTTATTTTGAAAGCTCTATATATTTGTTCTAATAAAATTAGTCTAAACACTTGATGGGGAAATGTCATTTTTGAAAAAGAAATTTGGGAACTAGATATCTTCCTTATGTCATCATGAACTCCATTGCTACCACCTATTATAAAAGTTATGTTAGGTTTTTTTATAAAACTCTTTTCTACTAACTTACTAAATTCTTTTGAATCAGTTTGTTTACCTGAAATTGCCATTAACAAAACATTGTCCTTAGGTGAGATATGTTTTAAAATTAGATCCCTCTCTAATATCAAACCTTTTTCACTGTCCTTATGAGGAACTTCAATTATTTCAACATCGTGATATTTAGCAATTCTTTTTGCATAATCATCACATGCTTTTTTTAAATATTCTTCTTTTAGTTTTCCAACAGTTATTATTTTTATCATAATTCGAACAATTCAGTCCCCTCTTTTTGAGCAACAATTATAGTTGCTTTTTCTTGGATTCTTTCTCTCATTATTTGATAGGCTTTTTCTGGTGTATTAGCTTCTTCACTTAAATGTGCTAAAACCACTTTTTTTGTATTTGGTCCGATAATTTCACTAATACAATCTGCTGAATCTTCATTAGAAAGATGTCCTTTATCACCGAGTATTCTCATTTTAATAGCATGAGGTCGATTGGTATTCATTAACATTTCAACATCGTGATTACTTTCAATTACATAGATGTTTTTGTTTTTTATTTTTTCTCTTGTTTTTTTATTTATATATCCTGTATCGGTTATATAAACTAGATTTTCTTTTCCGTTTTCAAATATATATCCATACGATTCTGTTGAATCGTGGGATGTTTTTATTAAGGTTACTTCTAAATCTTCTATGTAAAATTTGTTTTGGATATAAAAGAAATTATTTTTCAAAAAGGGAATATCTTTATGAATTTTTTCTGTAATATAAACTTGAGTTTTATGTTTTTTGCAAAAAACTTCTAAACCTCTAACGTGATCGCTATGGGTGTGGGTTAGTAAAATGTAATTAATGCTTTTGGGATCAACACCAAATTCTTTCAAACTTTTTTCAATTGCAGAGCATGAAATTCCGACATCTATTAGAAATCTTTTATTGTTTATTTCTAAAAAGGTTGAGTTGCCGGAACTTCCACTTGCTATAATTTTCAACCTCAACGTAAAATGCTCCAAGGATTCAAACGGTAACCACCTTTATGAGGTTCACCAACCCAAAGTTCAAAGTGAAGGTGAGGCCCTGTTGACATACCTGTGCTTCCCATATAACCAAGTAGCGTTCCCGCTGATACAACTTGTCCCTTTCGAACAATATATCTTGATAAGTGGGCGTAGAGGGTGTAATTATTAGCATTATTATTATGTTTGATTATAACGTAATTACCGTAACCACCTTGATATCCAACTTCATGAACGACTCCATTATTTGAAGCATATATGTGAGCTCCATATCCAATGGCAATATCCAATGCTGGGTGTAATTCACGTCTTCTTGTGATCGGGTGTATTCGATAAGCGTAGTTTGAAGTAATCGTCCACCCTGGTGCTGTCGGCCATGTCCAAGCATATGCTGATGCCACACTTGGGATGTTTTTTTCTCCTTTGACAACTATCTGACTTATACTAGGTTTTATTTCTTCTCTTGATAATAGATCCGAGAATACAACTACTCCATTTACGGTTTTAACGTTACGAGTTAGTTTTTCAATTCCTTGCTCTCCTTTTTGAACAACTTTTGAATAACCGATTAATTCGTTTTCATCATATCTCACTTCTACTCTGTAGTTATTTAAAACTTCTTCGACTACAAATTCTTCGACTACAACTGATATTTGCGGATCAGTAACACCGATAATTACTTCTTGACTTTCATAAAGTAAATTATTAACACCGGTAAATTCTGGATTTGAAACAAGAAATTCTTCAGCACTTATTTCGTGCTTAAAAGCTACTGATTCGATTGTATCATCTGCTTCAACAATGTATTTTTGTTGACTTTCAGTTGTTCCAAAAAGCAAAAACTTAGATAATTCGCTTGCAGAAGTATATATTTCTTCGTTAATTGGAATTTTTATGCTTCTGTATGTTATTTCATCTTCTAAATAAACATTTTCAATTCTTGATTCGTCTGCTTCGAATATAATTCTTTCCTCTTCGTAGTAAAGTTGGTAATTATCTGTACCAATAAAACTAGAGATTACATTTTTTATTGAATCTTCAAAAACTTCTAAATTATTTACATTTATTTTAAGCGGTTCTTCTTGTTCTTCTTTATGTATAGTTATTTGAAACCCTTCAACTGTTAGCGGTTTGGTGATGTTTTTAAAAACCTCATCGTATGTATTAACTTCTGAATTGTATGTTACGTATTTAACTATTTCTAATGAATCCGGACCATGAATTTGCTCTATTTTATATAGATCTTTCAAGTGTTCGGATTTTTCATCCATGTATTTTTCAAATGAAGTTTTACTATCAACAAAACCAATTAATTCACCTTCAAGATAAACATTGTAGATTACATCAGGTTGAACAACTCTATTCGTTGAAAACCCCATTACTACAAGTAATGAGGAAACGATAGCTGCTATTATATATTTTTTCAATTTATCATTCCTCTTCTTCGGTTTTTACATAATTTCTAAAAGTACTAGTATTTCTTTTGAATACAAGTTCAACTGTATCAATAGGTCCACTTCTGTGCTTTTTAATTATAAATTCACTTTTACTTGTATTTTCATCTATTGAACTTTCGTTGTTGTAATAATCATCACGATATAAGAACGCAACAATATCGGCGTCCTGCTCTATTGATCCTGATTCTCTCAAGTCGCTCAATAATGGACGTTTGTCTTCTCTTCCTTCAACTGAACGTGAAAGCTGAGCAAGTGCTATTATAGGAACTCCAAGCTCCATAGCAAGTGTTTTTAAAGCTCGTGAAATTTCAGAAACTTCCATTTGTCGGTTTCCTACATATTTATTTGAACCACTTAATAACTGGAGGTAGTCAATTACTATTACGCCTAAGTCTTCTGAGGTGCTAGCAAGTCTTCGACATTTTGCTCGTATTTCACCTATTGTCATTCCTGGAGTATCATCAACAAAAAGTTTTGTGTCAGATAAACGACTTATTGCTTCATTAACTTTTTTCCAATCCTTGTGATCTAAGTTTCCTGTTCTTAGTTTATTACCTTCAATTTGTCCAATTGATGATAACATTCTCATTGCTAATTGTTCAGCGCTCATCTCCATGTTGAAAATAGCGACTGTTTTTTTTGAATTGATTGCAATATTACAAGCAACGTTTAGTGCAAAGGCTGTTTTACCCATTGCTGGTCTTGCTGCTATTATTATTAATTCGTTTTCGTGAAGACCTGAAGTTAATTTATCAAGATCATAAAAACCTGTTGCAACTCCTGTTATTTCACCTTTTGTTTGAGAAAGTTTTTCAAGATCGTTTTGAGCTTTGAAAAGAACTTCTTGGATTGTTTTAAATTCAGTCCCTTTTCTTGCTTTTGAAACGCTGAAGATTTTTCTTTCTGCTGAATCTAGAACTTCATTCATTGAATCAACGTCTGAATACGCTAGTTCAACTATATCACTTGCTTCTTGGATTAGCTTTCTAAGTGTTGCTTTTTCAACAACGATTGATATATATGAATCAACGTTTACGGCACTTGGAACTTTTTCGGTTAGTTCTACTAAATAATCTATACCACCAATAGCTGATAGAAGTTTTTTCTTTTCTAATTCAGCTGTTACAACTGTAAAATCAATCGTTTTTTTCTGTTCTGATAAATCAACTAAAACTGAAAAAAGCTTTCTGTGAGCATCAAAAAAGAAAAGTTCTGGATTTATTGCCTCAACACATTTTTGTAATGCATATTTGCTTAGAAACATTGATCCGAGAACAGCTTGTTCTGCTTCCCTACTATTTGGAAGTATATTATTATTCATTTTTTCACTTTCCTTCCTGAATCAACTGCACTTTGACTTTTGCTATTATATCACGGTGAAGATTTATTTCAATCTCGTGAAATCCTAAGCTATTAAGTGGAGTTTTAAAAGAAATTTGTTTTTTATCTATTTTAAAATCTTTATCTGCTAAGTAATTAGAAATTTGTTTTGTACTTATTGAGCCAAAAACTTGATCATCTTTTCCGGTTTGAACTTGAAATACTATGTCTAATTTTTCAAGTGTTTTTTTTAATTCCTTGGCTTCAACTATTTTTTTTAACTCTTCAGCATCTGATTTTTCGTTTTCTCTTTCCAAGTTTTTTAAAGCATCTTTATTTGCAAGTACTGCTAAATTTCTTTTTATTAAAAAGTTCATTCCGTATCCATCAGATACTTCTTTAACTTCTCCTTTTTTTCCCTGACCTTTAACATCTTTTAAAAATATTACTTTCATTTTATCACCTTTAATTTAGAAATTAATTCTTTTTCAACGGCGTCAACTGATGTACCTTCTATTTGTGCTGCTGCCTCTGTTACGTGACCACCGCCACCAAATTCCTTCATAATTTGATATACGTCGGTACCGTCGGCTGACCTTGCACTTATTGAAACTATGTTTTTATTTATTTTAGCTATTGCAAATGAGGCTTTCACATCATCAAATAAAATCATTTTTTCCGCAACAACTGCAATGTCTTCTTTTTCAACAATATCAGGTATTTTACAAATAGCGTACTTTGAAAAAATAATTTCGCTTTTCAATAAGTATTTTTCTCTTCTTAAGTATTGTTCCTTGTCCTCTTTCAAAAGTTCTTGTCTTAGCATGTTTAAAGCACCCAATTCAAGAAGATGTGCTGCTGCATCAAATGTTGCAGATGTTGTTTTTACTGTGAATGAGTTTGTGTCTACTTCCATTCCGGCAAGCATTATTGTTGCTATAATTGGACTTACTTGTTTGTTTAGGTATTTAAGATATCCAACCATTATTTCATTTGTTGATGAGAGATTCGAATTAATATAAGAAATTTTTGTGTCTTTTATGTTTTTGTTTCCAACGGCGTGATGATCAAGAACAATTTTGTTTGAAATTTTTGAAAGTAACTCTTCACATTCAACTAATTCAACTTTGCTTGTATCTAAAATAACTAATAAAGTGTTTTTCTTTATTATTTTTAATGTTTCACTTTTTGATTTTACACCTAACTCAAGATTGCTTTTTTTCACTAATTCAAGCGCTTTTTCTATTGCTACACTACTTGTTTTTTTGTTTAAGCAAACGTAGGCCTCTTTTTTAAATCCCCTAACAATGGAGGACAGGCAAAGGGCGCTTCCCAATGCATCTAAGTCGATATTTTTATGAGCCATTATTATAACATTATCGGCTTCTTTTATCAATGATGTAATAGATTTAAAAGTAGTTGTCATACATTCACCTCTTTTGACATTATACTATAATTTGGTTTAATAGTCATTTATTTTAGGTTTTTTTCAAGGTCCTCTGAACTCCAAATTTCAATTCCGAGTTTGTTTGCTTCTTCTAGTTTGCTGCCAGGATTTTCTCCGCACAACAACACATCTGTTTTTTTTGTAACTGAATTAGTTACTTTCCCATCAAAGTTTTCGATAAGATCCTTTATTTCTTCTCTTTTGTAATTATCAAATGTGCCTGTTATTACAAATGTTTTGTTTGAAAACCTCTGATCTTTTATTTCTTTTTTTAAATAATCAAAATTAAGGCTTTTACTTTTTAAAAAAGTTATCAATTCTTTTGTTTTTTCTTGATAAAAATAATCAATAACACTATCCGCTATTTTCTCGCCAATTTCGTTTATTGCTACTAAATCTTCTTTTTTTGCGTTAAATAAATTTTCTAAATTTTTAAATTCACTAGCTAGTATTTTAGCGGTCTTGCTTCCAACATGTTTTATGCCTAGTGCAAATATTAGTTTATCTAGATTTAGTTTTTTTGACTCTTCAATGCTATATAATATATTTTCAATACTTTTTATACCAAATCCATTTAATCCGATTAGGGCTTCTTTTTTTTCTTCAAGCAAATAAAAGTCTTCAATGTTTTTTAAAATTTCCATGTTATAAAAAAGTTCAATTATTTTTTCGCCCATTCCATCTATATTCATTGCGTTTCTGCTAGCAAAGTGGATTAGGGCTTCTTGCTTTCTTGCGTCACAGTTTGGATTTGGACAGAAGTGAGCAGACTCGTTTTCTGTTTTTTCTAATTTTGTGCCGCAAATTGGACACTTATCAATCATGTTGAATTCTTTTTCTGATCCATCTCTTTTTTCTGGAATTATTTTAACAATTTCTGGAATCACATCTCCAGCTTTTCTAACAAAGGCGTAATCACCTATTTTAATATCCTTTTCCAAAACATTTTTTTCGTTATGGAGTGTTGTTCTAGATACTAGTGATCCGTCGACGCGAACGGGCTCTAAAACGGCATTGGGCGTCACTTGACCTGTTCTACCAACTGTGAAAACAATATCTAGAATTCTAGTTACTTCTTCAACTGGTTTAAATTTATACGCAATTGCCCATTTTGGACTTTTAGCAGTTATACCTAATTCTTCTTGCTGTTGTTTAGAATCAACTTTAACAACAATTCCATCAGTTTCATAGTCCAAATCATTTCTCTTTTCATCCCAAAAGTTAATATAATTAATTACTTGATCTATATTATTAACTAGTTTTATGTTTTCGTTTACTTTAAAACCTAATTTTTTTAAATGATTTACTGATTCAAAGTGAGATGATAATGTTTCATCGGTTGTGTGATATATAAAGCAGTCTAAATTTCTAGAAGCTGTAACTGAGGAGTCTAGTTGTCTAACACTACCGGATGCTGCGTTTCTTGGGTTTGCAAATAGAGCTTCTCCATTTTTTTGTCTTTCTTCGTTTAGTTTTGAAAAGGAGTTTTTACTCATAAATATTTCGCCACGAACTTCGATGTCCAATTTTTCTTTTAAAGTATGCGGAATGGTTTTAATAGTTTTTACGTTATTTGTAATGTCCTCTCCTATTATGCCATCACCTCTTGTAGCAGCTCTTTTTAAAATACCTTTTTCATATTCTATTGAAACCGCCAAACCATCTATTTTAAGTTCGCAAACGTAAGTTGGTTTAACTACTTTTTTTACTCTGTTGTCAAATTGGACTAATTGTTCAAAATCAAATGCATTTGCGAGTGAAAGCATTATTGTTTTGTGTTCAACTTTAGAGAAAGGAGCATTTGAGTTAACATTTATTTTTTTTGTTGGTGAGTTATCTAAAACAAATTCTGGATATTCTTTTTCTAATTTTTCCAATTCTAAAAGATAATCATCATATTGTTTGTCACTCATTGATGGATTTTCTAAAATATAGTAATCATGATTTGCTTTATTTATTATTTTTGTTAGTTCTTCAATTCTTTTTTTCATTTTCTCACCTACTAATATTATACTAGAAATAAGCAATTAAAAAAAGAAAATAAGCAAATAAAAAAACAGAATTAAATTCTGTTTAGTTTATAATGTTTTTGTTATGGTGTTGCTAAGCTTGTTAAAGTAGCCACGTTACAATGAGCTATTCCGTTTGTAGCTTCTGTAAAAGCTTCATTAAGTCCATCTCCATCATAAGTAATAACTTCTGTCGAGTTATATGCTTTAACTGCACAAAATGCTCCATTTGAAATAGCCATGTATGTAGTTCCATCAACTTCAACAACTATTGATCCACTAGTTGGTGCTTCTCCTGAAAAGTCCAGCAAAGTGTTACCGGTACCATCACCAGCTTCATTAAAAGTGTAAGTTTGAGTTGCCATAACTCCACCATCAAGTGCATTTCTCATGTGCTCATTCTCAGCTGCTTTCACCAATCCATAACCTGTTGAATTGAAAGCTCCTTCTCTAGCATCATTAATAACACTTAGTACAATTGGCATTGCTATTAATAAGATGATTGCTAATACGACGATTACTGCTAATAATTCAATTAATGTAAAACCTCTCTTATTCATTTTCTTCCCCTCCTTATCTTACAATATTAATATAACACAACAAATAATATATAGTCAATATTTTTAATTTCTTTTTGTCTCTTTAATGACAAGAAAAAAACAGAATTAAATTCTGTTTAGTGTTATGGCATTAATGTTGCAACGTTACAATCGGTAGTTATGTTATTAATGGCTACTGCTGTATATGCTGCTTCTGCTTGCAATTCAGACCAAGTATATGTTTTTACTTCAGTTGAATCAGATTCTTTTACAGCACAGAAAGCTCCATTTGTAACGGCCATTTCAATTGTTCCATCTACTGCAACAAAGATTGTTCCGTGAGTTGGTGCTTCTCCTGAAAAGTCTAATGCTGAAACATCACCTGCGAAGTTATATGTCGTTTCCATTATTGTTCCGCCTTCAAGTGCTGTTCTCATGTGCTCGTTCTCTGCTGCTTTCACCAATCCATAACCCGTTGAATTGAAAGCACCTTGTCTAGCATCATTAATAACATTAAGTACAATTGGCATTGCTATTAATAGGATAATTGCTAATACAACGATTACCGCCAATAGCTCAATTAATGTAAAACCTTTCTTATTCATAATTTCCCTCCTTATCTTACTGTTTAAATATATCATGTTAATGTTTAATCAGTCAATATGCAAAGTGATTTTCTTTACAAGTGGACAAAAAAAAGGAAGAAAATCTTCCTTTAGTTTTACTGTGGTCTAACAACGTCATAGTATAATGATCCCGGTTCTCCTGATGTCGGACATTCTGCTTGTGTTGTTGCAACAGTAGTGTTTTTTCCAACTTCTTTTTGTGAGCAATATGTTCCATCACTTATAAACATTCCGATCTCTCCATCTGCAGCAACATAAATTGTTCCTGTATCCGGTCCTTGACCTGAGAAGTTTAATTTGTCAGCACCAGCATCCACGATACTGTTAAGGCAAGCTTCAGTTTCGCAAACATAAACAGTTTGAACTCCACCTGCAAATTCATACCACTTTTCTTCAACGCTGTTGTCTAAGGCACCTCTCATATATTCATTTTCAGCTGCTTTAACCATACCTTGTGCAGTTGCATCAAAAGCACCTTGTCTTGCATCATTAATAACATTAAGTACGATTGGCATTGCTATTAATAAGATGATTGCTAGTACAACGATTACCGCCAATAGTTCGATTAGTGTAAAACCTTTCTTATTCATAATTACCCTCCTTATCTTACAATAACAATATATCACAACAACTTTTCATAGTCAATTGATAAATGTCTTATTTACATATTGATTGTTGTTTTTAAACAGCTCCTCGTGGTATAATTTACATATGATAAAGGGGGCGTAACCTTGAAAATATTGTTACATAAAATAAAAGAAGTCGTTTTTGCCGTTGCACCTGTTGTATTGCTAGTTTTAATGTTACATTTAACAATTGCGCCTTTATCAAACGATTTATTACTTAAGTTTATAACTGGATCTGCACTCACAATTCTTGGCCTTGCAATATTTTTATTAGGTGTTGATCTTTCAATATCTCCAATTGGAAATATAATGGGTGAAAACCTAGCGAAAAAAAATAAAATGTGGATTGTTATTATTGGTGGATTTTTCCTTGGATTTTTCATTTCAGTTGCCGAACCAGACCTACACATAATTGCAAAGCAAATTGATTATTTTTCAAACGGTTTTATTAATAATATTATGATTATTGTGGTAGCATCAATTGGAATTGGTCTTTCATTCTCTTATGGTCTTACGAGAATTGTTAAGAATTTTTCATTAAAAAAGACAATGTTGATTTTATACACAATAATTTTATTACTGGCAGCACTCTCACCAAACAAATTGATGGGAATTGCATTTGATACATCAGGAGCCACAACAGGAGCGATGGCGGTTCCTTTTATCTTAGCTCTAACTCTAGGTATTGCTAAACTAAATAAAAACAGTACTGACTCCGCAAAAGATAGTTTTGGTTTAGTTGGAATAGTTTCAGCAGGCGTCATAATAATAATGTTGCTAGTCAATATTTCAAAAGGTAACTTTATACCATTGGAAAACATGGGTGCAAATGAAAGTTTGAGTTTTTTTAATATTGTAAAATCAATAACAAGCGAAGTAGTTTTAGCACTTCTCCCAATACTATTAATATTTATATTATTCAACAAAACTTCCTTTAAATTTGAAGGAAGACAGTTGAAAATAATTCAGAAAGGTCTTTTGTATACTTTTATTGGAATGATATTTTTCTTAGTTGGTGTTAACTCTGGTTTTCTTGAAGTCGGAAGAGAAATTGGGCATACTCTTGCTAACAAAAATTTTACTCTAATATTGTTCTTATGTTTTATATTAGGAATGACAACAATTCTTGCAGAGCCCGCAGTATACGTTTTAACTAAACAAATTGAAGAGGTCACAGCTGGGTACATAAAAAGGAAATTCGTAATTGCATCTCTAGCAATTGGTGTTGGTCTGGCAATTGTTCTTTCAATCATTAAAATTAAATATCAATTAGATTTATGGTTGTTTTTACTACCTGGATACGGCATTGCAATTTTGTTAATGCTTTTCACACCAAATCTATTTGTTGGAATTGCATTTGATTCAGGTGGTGTTGCCTCTGGTCCAATGACAGCGACATTTATTCTAGCGTTTATGCACGGTGTTGCAACAGCAACTGAAGGAGCAACTGTTTTATCTGATGGATTTGGAATGATTGCACTCGTTGCATTAGTTCCTATCATAACGCTACAAATATTAGGTATCATGTTTAAACTAAAATCCAAAAAGGAGGGTGTTTAATGACTAATCTGAGCTTAATGGTTGTTATAGTAGACTTTGGAATCGGAA
The DNA here is from genome assembly GCA_007117285.1 of Bacilli bacterium. GTDB lineage: Bacteria > Bacillota_I > Bacilli_A > RF39 > UBA660 > CSBR16-174. Next base: position 23,019 of record SKGW01000013.1, on the reverse strand, counting down.
GCAAAGTTTTAAAATTAGCCAAAAAAAAGGGAGTTACTGGCGGAACTATTTTCCTTGGTAAAGGTACAGTTGATGACAAACTTTTAGATGTACTTGGTATATGTGATACTAGGAAAGAAATAGTTTTAATGGTTGCAGAGGATAGAATTTCCAATGCTACAATGCCCTTTATAGAAGAAAAATTAAAATTAAAAGAAAAACAAAATGGAATTGGCTTTTCTTCAAGTATAAATTATTTTACCGGTTCTAAAAACAAATCTAACCCAGATAATAAAGTAGAGGTGGAAAGTATGTTTAATTGTATTTATGTTGTTGTCGATAAAGGTCGTGCCGTTGATGTTGTTGATTCAGCTAACAAAGCCGGATCTAAAGGCGGAACCATTATTAATGCTCGAGGATCTGGAATACACGAAACTAGCAAGTTGTTTTCAATGGAAATTGAGCCCGAAAAAGAAGTTGTTTTAATATTAGCAGAGAGCGAAATAACAGATAATATAGTCAAAGCAATTACCGAAGACTTAGAAATTGAAAAACCAGGAAATGGAATTCTATTTGTTCAATCAGTAACTAATACTTATGGAATGAAAAGATCAAATTAAAAGTGTAGATTAATCTCTACACTTTTTCCATGTCTAATTCTTTTTTAACAAAAGTTGCAGCAATTGATGCCTCACCTACTGCTGTTGTTAATTGATAAACATCTTTTTTAATAACGTCTCCACATGCATAAATTCCTTTAACGCTTGTTCTCATTTGTTTGTCAACAACTAAATAGTTACTATCTCTTTCAATATCTAATTCTTTAACACAAACAAGTAATGGGTCGTATCCTATAAAAATAAATAAACCTTCAACATCCAGTTTTCTTCCATCTTCTAAAATTAGACCACCCAGTTTGTTGTTTTCATTTATAAGTTCTTTTATCGGATTGTCTCGAACAGCTTCAACATTTTTTAAACTTTCAACTTTATCTTGTAGTATTTTATCTGCTCTTACTCTTTTTGAATCATAAATCATGTATACCTTTGATGCAATTGACGCTAAATAAACAGCTTCTTCAAAAGCACCATTTCCTCCGCCAACGATTGCGACTTCCTTATCTTTGTAAAAAGCACCGTCACAGATGGCACACCAGCTTATTCCTCGGCCAGAAAGCGCTTTCTCGTGTTCTAGACCTAATTCCCTTGGAACTCTTCCAGAAGCGATAATAATGGTCTTTGTTTCAATATCTTCAGAATCTGTTTTGACAATTTTTTTATTTCCAACTAATTCGATTTTTGAAACTGCTCCAAAAACATAAGGTACTTCTAAATCAGTTATTTGTTTATAGACATTCATAGCTAAATTGACACCATCAGATTCTGTATAGCCCGGATAATTATCAATTTGACTAGTTCTGTTCATAACTCCACCTGGAGCTGATTTTTCAACAATAACACAATCAACATTAGATCTTTTTAAATAAATAGCAGCTGTCATTCCTGCTATTCCAGCACCGATTACAACACAGTCAGTTTTTCTCATTCAGCATCACCCTCCGTGTCGTTGTCAAGCAATTTATTAACTCGGTCCACCGTTTTGTCTTCCATTGCATATAAATCGTCAAAACGAGATCCTCTTTTTAAGTAAAAATACATTGTTATTCCTATAAAAATCATTACCAACGAGAATGCCTGAGCAACTCTAATTGATCCAAACATCAAACTATCCGTTCTCAAACCTTCTATAAAGTAGCGACCTGTTCCATACCAAAGCAAAAACAAACTTGTTAGCTGTCCCACTTTTAAATACTTAGAAAAACGTCTAACAAGAAGTATTATTATAAAACCTAATACACACCAAAGAAACTCATATAGAAATGTAGGATGATGGTATTGGCCATCTATAAGCATTCCTTCAATTATGAAATCAGGAATGAAGAAGCTTTGAAGTTTTTCAGCAGTTGTTATAGCACCGTAGGCCTCCTGGTTAAAGAAATTACCCCATCTTCCAATCGCCTGACCTATTAAAACTGCAGGTGCAACTATGTCTAAAAATCTAAGAGTTCTAACTCCAGTATTTCTAGTGTAAAATAACAACCATAAAAATCCGAAAATTATTCCTCCATGAATGGCAAGTCCGCCTTCCCAAACTTTTAGAGCTCCAATTAAATCACTTTGATAATAAGACCAATTAAAAATTATATAATAAATTCTTGCTCCTAGTAGTGCGATTGGAACTAAAAAGAAAATAAAATTAATCATATAATCATCATCAATTGAATTTTTTCGGGCCTCTCTCATTGCGATGTAACCACCAACCAAAAAAGCTAGCATTACAAATAAAGAATACCAGTAAATTTTCATAAATTGTAAGTCGATTAAAACAGGATTCATATTATCGCCTCTTTTCTAATAATGGTTTTATTACAAGTTCTCTCATGAAAATATTCATAAGAGATATTAAAATTGCTACAAAAAAACTATTAAAAAGTCCATCAATTATAAACTTGTCCCTCATTAAAAAGTCAACCATGTTTAATATAAAAACATTTATAAATGGATAGAAAAGCCCAAGTGTTACAGCTGTTATCGGCAGCGTTAAAAACACCAATATTGGCTTTAATGTTTGATTTAAAACATAAATAATTATTGCTGCTATAAGACCCCAAAAGCCAAATAATTCAGCATCGATAATTAATGTGTTTTTAAATAGCAGGGATACGGCAATTAATACAATTGCATACCCAATCATGTGAATCGCCCAATCAATAAATTTGTTTAATCTTTTTTCATCATTTTCTATTATTACTACTTTCATAAATTCACCTCTACCAATTATATCATAATTTTTCTATTCTTTTTCAACTAAGAATTTTTTTAATTTATCGACATCTTCTCCGTGTATTATTATATCATACATTAAATCAATAATAGGCATTTTAACCTTTTTGTTTCTAAGCAAATTATATATAGATTTTAATGTGTAAAAACCTTCTACTGTAGTTTCGGAAAGGTATTTTTCGATTTCTGATTTACTTTTTCTCTCGCCCAACATTTTTCCAAAAGTATAGTTTCTACTTTTATCACTACTACAAGTTAATATTAAATCACCAATTCCAGCATATGATAAAATTGTTTTTTTATTTCCGCCTAATACATTTATCAATTCTTTTATATCGTGCATTGATTCAGTTAATAACATAGCTCTAGTTGATTCTGGAAGATCAAGTCCTTCTATTATTCCAGAAGCAATTGCAATAATATTTTTAATTGAACCACAAATTTCAGTTCCAACAATGTCATCACAAACACGAATTTTTAAATAATTATTTTCAAGTGATTTTTTCACAATTTTTCCAATCTTTTTGTTCTCAGTTGCCAATGTCAGACCAATTGGTACATAACTTGCCATATCAATTGCAAAAGATGGTCCAGATAGTACCGCTATTTTATCTGTTTCTATGTATTTTCTGACAACATCTGCAACAAACAAACACGTATCTTGTTCTATTCCTTTTGAGCCGATACAAATTATTTGTTTATTATAGTAATTCGCCAACTCTCTGCTTACGTCATCAACAAAGCCAGCAGGAACCATTATAAAAATAATGTCACTGTTCTCTACACATTCTTTCATGTCGTTTGTAAAAGTTATATTCCCAGGTATTTTAACTCCAGGAAGTAAAGCTGGATTTGCCCTATATTTTCTCAAAGTTTTTAATTCTTCTTCAAACTTCGTATACATTACAATATTTTTGTTGTTTTCATTTAACATCAAGCTCATAGCAATGCCATATGCTCCTGTTCCAATAATTGCTATTTTCATAATATACCTCCACATTAATTATAACTATTAAAGTAATTATTGGCAAGTTTTTTGAGGAGTTATTATTCCAACTTTATTTTCAAAGCAAAGTTGTTTTGATCTGTTTGTTGCTGTTGATATTGCTTTTTTTATATTATCTTCAAAAAAAGTTTCTTTTAAAACACCTAGACCAGCTACAGTTGTTCCGTTTGGCGAACAAATTTGCACTATCAGTTCATCTATTTCACTACCTGTAACAGTAATCATCTCAAGAGCTCCTCTTAGAGTTTGAAATGCCAGTTTCTCTGATAATTCATGTGAAAGCCCTTGTTCTTCCCCACCTTTTATCATTGCATTGATAAACGAATATACATAAGCAGGCCCGCTTCCGCTTAATCCAGTCACTGCATCTAAGTTATTTTCTTCAACAAGATGAACAGTTCCAACACATGATAAAATTTTATGTGCCATTCCCACTTCTTCATCTTTGATATTTTTAGACACCGCCATAGCTGTTGCTGAATAATTAACGCGCGCTGATGTATTTGGCATCGCTCTAATTATTGGTAACTTTTTACCGAGATAATTAATAATACTTTCAATGTCAACTCCGGCAACAACCGAGATAATTAAAATATCTTTTTTAATAAAATTTTTGATATTTAATAACACATCTTTTAAATCTTGTGGTTTGACAGCAATTATTAAAACATCACTTTTTTCAACAAGTTTCTTTTTTGAAAAGTATTCAACATTGAATTTTGTTTGAATTTTTTTTAACCTCTCTGAATTATTCTTATTTGTTACTAATATTTGTTCTGACGAAAACTCTCCTGATTGAAGCATTCCGTCAATCATAGCCTCCGCCATATTTCCTACTCCTATAAACCCTATTTTTTTCATATAATCTCCTCCAATAAAAAAACTCCACCCTAATTAAAGGGCGAAGTTCGCGGTACCACCTTTGTTAATTCAAATGAATTATCTTTTTCCGATACGGCAAAAAGCGATATCAGCCAGTTTGTAACGTTACTGGATACGGCTAAGCTTTCGCTTGCAGCTAGCGAGAGAGGTTCCAAATTTTCACAATAGAATCTTTCACCTATTTGATTCTTTCTCTTAATTGCTAATTATTTTGTAATAATTCTCGATCAATGCTTTTTGATTTCATTAATTTTAACAAAATGATTTAAATTTGTCAATTTACTTTTAATCTTCGTTCAACTCTTAAATATGACGTTCCATAAGTTTCTTCTGGAGCAAAGATCCATTGTGAACCAGTTATGTGTCTTGCAGAGTCAAATATGAAGGACTGTCCGGCACTTGTAAACTGAGGATCATATCCATAAAGAAGTGTATAAGGCCATTCTGCTCTTAGTGTTGCATTTGATCCCCATACTGAAGTATCTGGACCACTTAAGAAAGTAACACGCCATTCATATAAGTGAAAGTCACCGCTCCATATTGTAACTCCACTTGCGTTTGAACAGCCATCAGGAGTAGTTGCTATTGTTCCAACTCCGTATACCCAACTCGAACCTATTTGAAGTCTATTTTTTCTTGTATCACACCCTGAATAATGTGTTGATGGATAGTTATCTGTTGTAAGCACCCAAGCTGGAGACGTTAATGTTAATGTACTTGAATATCTCCAATCTGATTGAGCACTTGAATTTTCTGCTCTTACTCTAAATCTTACTGAGTTTCCCGCACTTGCAAGTGTATGGCTTCTTGTTGTTGAAGTTCCATTATTAGCTACTAAGTTCCATGCTCCTGCATCATATTGAATTTCTAATCGATAATTCTGACCTGATGTTGGAACTCCCCATGAACCTGTTCCTCCCCATGTTACTGTTACTGTTTGATTTCTAAACAATGTTCCTGATGGACTTGTAAATGCTCCTGGTAAACCTGGTGCTACTACTTGCAATGGTGTTGTTACTGTTCTTGCCACACTGTTTGGTGAGGCATTTAGTGTCGCTGTTGCTGGTCTGAATGCATAAAAACTATATGATGTATTTTGTGTCAGTCCTGTAAATGTGTATGGTGTGTTATATCCAGTTCCTGCAACACCTTGTCTTACTTGTGTTCCTGCAGCTCCTGTTATTGTTACTCTATCAAACAGTAAGTTTGATGATGATGGTTGCGCTGGTGCTGCTTGGTTTGCTTTTGGACTTGTTGATGCAACGGAATTACTTATTACTTCATTCAATGTTGCTGTTTCTGCTTTTCTTGCTTCAAACGTGTATTCAACTACTGGGCTTAATGATGCAAATGTTGTTCCTGTCTGCCATGTTCCACCATTAACTCGATAGTGAGTTGCTCCTGTTAATGCAGGTAAGCTTGCCGTTACTGTTCCTTCTTGAACTGTCCATGATGGACTTCCTAAAGTTCCAATTGTTTGATTGGCTTTTGGACTTGTTTCTATAATTGGACTTGAAACTAATGATGCATTGTGCGTTCCTGTTTCCGCCATTCTTGCCTCAAATGTATATTCAACATTTGGATTTAATGACGAAAATGTTCTTCCCGTCTGCCAGCTTCCGCCATTAACACGGTATTCTGCACCTACTCCAACATTTGGAACTTCTGCAGTAACGTTTCCTACTTGAATTGTCCAGTTTATTGTTCCTGTAAATTCCGGAACATCATTATCCAATTTTGGAGTTCTATATGTTGCGATACTCCCCAAAACTGAAGGATCTAGAGAACGAGCTTGAAAGTCATATTCAGTATATGGTAGTAAATTAGTAAATACATTATTACCCGCCCACTCTGACCATTCTGTTTCACTTGTTTGTTTAATGCGATATTGATCTGCATTTGCAACTAGTGAAATGTCTGCTGTTATACTCGTTGCTAAAACAGTCCATGTTGGTTCAAATGGTGCTGATATTTCTAGTGTAACACCCCAATGTGCTTGAAGTGTCTTTCCGCTTGTAACTAAATTTGAAAAATTATACGGCGTTGCTCCATCTAACCACCACAAGAATTCATAATGTTGTCTCGTTGGTATTTCTGGTTCTGAGGTTACTGTATTTCTTGCCACTGTTGAAGTTACAGTTACTGGGTTCCCCTCAATAGTTGTAAATGCTCCACCGTTTGCATTAAATACTATATCATAAAAATTATAAATGATATCACCAACAGCTGTGTTTCCATTTGTCACTAGCGGACACGTTCCTGCTCCGCATATTAATCCAATATCATTTCCAAATGATTGATTTTCACCAATTAAAACTGAAGTAACTTCACTATTAAATATATCACCTTGGTTATTCCCTGCTATTCCACCAACATTGTCGGTTCCTTCTACTGTTAAAGTAAATGATGCATTTTGGATGACACCATTATTTAACCCTGCTATTCCTCCTACGTTTAAGTTCCCTCTAACATAGTAATCTTCTAAGTTAATGTTTCTAATAATGCCGTTATTTCCAAGATAAGCAACTAATCCACCAATATAGTTGTCACCTAAAAAATCAATATCTCCATTAGATAATGTGTGATTATATCCGTTTATGATTCCTTCAAAACTATCATAACCGTTGCCGATTTGATATCCGATTGGTTCAAAATTAACGCTTGTTAAATCTAGGTTCTGCACAATAACATAATTTGAAGTCATTGTTCCAGTTCCCTGAACTGAAAACCTTGAGCTTTCGCCCCATATTCTATCAGCCTCACCCTGACCTATTGCTTGTAAATCTTCAATACTTGAAATTGGTAAATACCCTAATGCAATTAATTCAAATATTCCCTCTGTAGTAGAAATTCCAAAGTATTCAAAATTACACTGTTCTGGTGAAATTTTGTGTGTTTCAGCATTAGCCGATTCAAAAGTTTTAACTGCACACCAATTCCCATCGTGAAGTGTATAAGCAACTTTACAATCCGTTGTTACATAAATAGTTCCTGTTTCCGGTGCTCTACCGGAAAAACTTATTTTTTCGCCTTCTTGCTGACCATTTTCAAACACTATATAGTGATCTTCTGGCTCCCCAAAAATTCTACTTTGCAAACAATCATTTTCTGTGATCTTCACTAATGAAGAAACAGTTGATGCAAATGCTGATTTTCTAGCATCTTCAACTACATTTAAAACGATTGGTGTTGCAATCATAAATATAACTGTTAAAAGTATAATCACTCCCAACAGTTCCACCAAAGAAAAGCCCCTTAAGGACTTTTTTCTTTTCTCTTTTAAATTTTTTATTTTGTTACGTGTTCCATTTATCATCTAGTTCACCTCTACTTTTAAAGTTTATCAGTTGTAGTTTTTTTTTGCAATGATTTTTTGTTATTTGAAAATTCAATGTAAATAAAAAAAGTAGATTTCTCTACTTTTCTTCAACTAATTTAATTACAACTATTAAAGCGTTGTCTCCTCTTCTTTCATCTAATTTGATGATTCTTGAGTATCCACCATCTCTATTTTCAAATCTTTTTGCTAAAACATCACAAACTTTTTCAGCAACTTCTTTGTCGTTGTGGAAAAATGCTAATACTTTTCTTCTGGAAACTAGAGTTCCTTTTTTACCATGTGTAATCATTTTATCAACAAATTTGCGAACTTCTTTTGCTCTTGTTTCTGTTGTTTTGATTTCTTCATTCATAATTAAGTCTCTAGTAAGATTAGCTAACATACTTCTACGATGTTTATTATCTCTTCCGAGTTTTCTATACATAATGCCTCCTCCTACTCTTCTTCTTTAAACTTAAGTCCAAGTTCAGCAATTTTATCCATTACTTCTTTTAATGACTTTTGTCCAAGATTTCGAATTTTCTTAATTTCTGATTCAGTTTTTTCCGTTAGATCACCGATTGTTTTAATACCTGCTTTTTTCAAACAGTTTTCTGCTCTAACAGTAAAGTCTAAATCATCAATTGAAGTTTCTAATTTCTTCTGTTTTTTATCTTCTTTTTTAGCTGTCATAACACCAGTTAAATCAGCTACTTCACTTAAATCCATAAGTATTTTTAAGTGTTCAGCCATTATTTTTGAAGCTATTGAAACAGCCTCTTCAGGTCTTAATGCTCCGTTTGTCATAACGTTTAATGTTAATTTATCATAATTGGCATTTTGTCCAACACGAGCACTTTCAACATCATAACTAACTCTTTCAATTGGTGAATATAATGCATCTATTGGAATAAAGCCAATTTTTTCATTTTCAATATGAATTTTATTTTCAGATGAAGGAGCATACCCTCTTCCGTTGGTTACTATCATTTCAATATCTAATTTTCCACCATCTGCAATGTGCGCAATAACTAAATCTTTATTTACAATTTCAATATCAGCATCACATTTAATATCACCTGCAGTAATTATACCTTCTTTATCTGCAAACAAAGAAATTGTTTTACTTTCTCCAGAGTGATTTCTAACTGCAACTGATTTAAGATTTAGGATAATTGTAGTTAAATCTTCAACTACTCCATCAAGTGTTTGAAATTCGTGCATTGCTCCTTCAACCTTAATTGCCACAATTGCACTTCCTGGCAAACTAGATAGCATTACTCTTCTAAGTGAATTTCCGATTGTTGTTCCAAATCCTCTTTCAAGTGGCTCTAATTCAAATTTACCATAATTGTTGTTTTCAATATACTCTGTTATTTTGTATACTGGTTTTTCAAAGTTCAACACTTCTACACTCTCCTTTTCTTTTATCCACGTGGGCGTTTTGGTGGACGACATCCATTATGTGGAACTGGGGTTACGTCTGTGATTGACTCTATTTCAAGACCTGCAGTTTGAAGTGAACGAATTGCCGTTTCACGTCCAGAACCAAGACCTTTTACTAAAACATCTACACTTTTCATTCCCATTTCAACTGCTGCTTTACCAGCTGCTTCTGCAGACATACCTGCTGCAAAAGGCGTTGATTTTTTACTTCCTTTGAAACCTAATGTTCCTGCAGAAGCCCAACTAATTGCATTTCCATCTTTATCAGAAATTGTTACAATTGTGTTGTTAAAAGTTGAATGTATATATGCACGACCTTCTGGCACATTTTTTTTAACTTTTCTTTTTCTTGCTTTATAAGCCATTACTAAACCTCCTTTTAGTTAAAACTATTTTTTCTTGTTTGCTACTGTTGTTGGCTTTCCTTTACGAGTACGAGCATTTCTGCTTGTTCTTTGTCCACGAACCGGCAAACCTTTTTTATGTCTTGTTCCTTCGTATGAATTGATTTCCATCTTTGTTTTGATATTCATACTAGTTTCACGACGAAGATCTCCTTCAGTTGTATGTTTTTCAATTTCTTCACGAATTGATACTAACTCATCGGTAGTTAAGTCACTTACTTTTCTGTTTTCATCAATTTTTACGGTTTTCAAAATTTGTTCTGATAATTTTTTTCCAACTCCGTAAACATATGTCAGTGATATAACAACTCTTTTGTTATCTGGGACATCTACACCTTTAATACGTGCCATTAAAACACCTCCTATTATCCTTGTCTTTGTTTATGTTTTGGATTAGTGCATATTACATACACTTTTCCTTTTCTTCTTATCAATTTACATTTGTCACATATTTTTTTTACTGACGCTCTTACCTTCATAATATACCTCCTAATTTCTTCTGTAGGTTATACGACCACGTGTTAAGTCATACGGCGATAACGCAATCATGACTGTATCTCCTGCTGAAATGCGAATGTGATGCATTCGGATTTTACCAGAAACGTGTGCCGTTATTAAATGTTTATTTTCAAGTTCTACTCTAAATGTTCCACCGGGTAGAAGTTCTAATACTTTTCCTTCTATCTCTATAATATCTTCTTTAGCCATATAATCACCTCTTTGTTAAAATTTTAAATCCTTCTTTTAATACTAAAACCGTATGTTCAAAGTGCACGGATGGTTTCCCATCAGCAGTTACAATTGTCCATTCGTCTTCGAGCATTAAAACTTCTTTTGCGCCTAAATTAATCATAGGTTCGACAGCTATAACCATTCCGGCTTTTAAAACCGGACCTGTTTTTTTCTTTCCATAGTTGGGGATGTCTGGTGGTTCATGTAGTTCACTTCCAACTCCATGTCCAACCAATACTTCAACAATACCTAAATTATATTTTTTTAAATACGATTCAATAGCGTTGCCGATATCGCCGGTTGTGCATCCTTCTTTAATAACTTCTAATCCTTTATATAAAGAGTTCTCGGTTTTTTCGAGGAGGATCGCTTTATCCTCGCTTATATCACCAACTGGATATGTCCAAGCTGAATCTGAATGGTAGCCCTTATAGTAGGCCCCAATATCAATTGAAACTATGTCGCCATTTTTAAGTTTTCGATTACTTGGAATTCCGTGAACAACCTCTTCATTTATTGATGTACATATCGATTTTGGATATCCATGATAATTTTTAAATGATGGTGTTGCATTCTGACTTATAATATAACTCTCGGCTATATCATTTAGCTCATCGGTTGTTATTCCACATTTTATGTGTTTTTTTAACTCTTGATGCGTATCATAAACTATTTCACCTGCTTTTTCAAGCAATTCTATTTGTTTTTCATTTTTAATTTTTATCATTTAACACCTTTTTAATTAATGAAAATGTATGTTCCACTGATATACCTGCATCTATTTCTATTAAAATGTTTCTCGTATTATAATGTTCTATTATCGGTAAGGTATCTTTTTCATAAGATAAGAATCTAGTTTCAAATGTTTCTTCATTATCATCTTCTCGTCTCACTAAAGTTCCTGAACAAAGATCGCATTTACCATTTTTATTAGGTTTGCTATCTTCGAATAAATCATTATAGTTTGCTGAACAATTAGAACATATTAAACGCCCTAAGAGTCTTTTTTTAGCTATTTCTTTATCTATGCTTAATAAAAATACTTTTGTTATTTGTTTGTTTTGGCTTTTTAAAATTTCTTCCAGGATGTTGGCCTGGTGGATATTCCTTGGAAATCCATCTAAGATAAAACCTTTTTCACAATCATCTTCTAAAAGCCTTTTTTCTAAGAGTTTTGAAACAAGATCATCAGGTGCTAATTGGCCTGAGGCAATCATGTTTTTTACTATTTTACCAACATCAGAATTATTTGAAATTTCTTTTCTAAGAATTTCTCCAATCGAGATATGAGGTATGTCGTACTCTTTTGAAATCAAAGAGGCCTGTGTGCCTTTACCAGCTGCTGGTGGCGCAATTAAGATGAGGTTAATCATCTTCTACGACCTCTTCTGCCTTCGTAAGTAGCGCTTGTTAACTCGCTATCGATTTTTTTATAAGTTTCAAGAGCAACACCGACAACGATAAGTAGTCCAGTTCCTCCAATTGAAACGTTTGATGGCAAACCTGTAATTACTGCAAATATTATTGGAAGTCCGGCAATAAATGCTAAGAACATTGCTCCAACTAATGTTAAATGGTTTAATATGTATTTTACATACTCTATTGTTTCTTTACCAGGTCTTACACCTGGTATATATCCACCATTTTTTTGCAAATTTTCTGCCATTTCTTTAGGCTTCATCTGCAAGTGTGTATAGAAATAAGTAAATGCTATAATCATTGAGATATAAAGCAAAAAGCCTGTTCCTGATTCCATTGATAAATATTTTTGAACAAAATTAACAACCGATTCATTTTTGACTACTTGAACAACAAATGCTGGAATCGATAATAATGTTGATGCAAATATTACTGGAATAACACCTGCTGAATTTAGTTTGAAAGGTATATAGTTATTTCCTGAAAAACTTGTTGATTTATTTGCATATTGAATTGGCACTCTTCTTGATGCTGTTTCAACAAATATTACGCCGATTATGATTGCTAAATATATTGCAACAAATGCAATAAATAATAGAATTCCTAATCCGCTATCAACTAATGTTTCCCAAGCACTTGCAAACATTACTGGCATACTTGCGATAATACCCGCCATAATTATAAGCGATATACCGTTACCAATACCTTTTGCAGTGATTCGGTCTCCCATCCATAGTAGCAATGCAGTACCTGCTGTTAAAACAGTTGCAAATTGCATATATTCTAAAACGGTTCCGCCTTGAATGAATGCAAATGACATCAAGTAACCTTGAACAAATGCTACTGAGATTCCTAAAATTCTAGTTATTTTATTTATTTTTTGTCTACCTATATGACCTTCTTTTGATAGTTCTGCTAGATAGGGCACAATATCCATTTGTGCTAATTGAATAACAATTGATGCTGTAATGTATGGCATAACACCTAAGGCAAATATTGAAAATTGCTGTAGTGCTCCACCACCCATGATGTTGACTAGTTGTAAAAATCCTAAACTATCTGTTTGTAAAGCAGCTCTATCTACTCCCGGAACAACTATTGCTGTTCCGATTTTGAAAATGAATAATACACCTAGGGTGAACAAAATTCTCTTTTGTAATCCTTTGTTTTTTGGACTTAGAATCTGTTTAAACTTGGCGAACATTAAATCACCTCTACTTTTCCACCTGATTTTTCAATTTTTTCTCTTGCAGTTTCAGATATCTTACTAACTTTAACCGTTATTTTCTTATCAAAATCTCCGTTTCCTAAAACTTTCAACCCTGATAATTCTTTTTTAATTAGTCCCATTTCTTTTAATAGTTCTAGTGTTACAACTGAACCATCTTCAAATTTATTTAAATCACTTACATTAATAATAGCAAATTCTTTTTTGAACCTAGCGTTAGTGAATCCTCTTTTTGGAATTGTTCTAAATAATGGCGTTTGACCACCTTCGAAAATTGGTCTTACTCCTCCACCACTTCTAGCGTTCTGTCCTTTTTCTCCACGGCCACTAGTTTTACCAGTTCCGCTTCCTGGACCTCTACCAACTCTTTTTCTTGTTTTTGTTGCACCATCTGATGGCTTTAAATTATGTAATTTCATACTAAATTTCCTCCACGCTTTTACCACGAAGTTTTGCTATTTCTTCAATAGTTCTTTGTGATTTTAATGCTTCAAGAGTTGCTTTTGCTATATTAATTTTCGTGTTTGAACCAAGTGATTTTGATAAGATGTCTTTTACTCCTGCTAGTTCTAGAACAGCACGAACTGGTCCTCCAGCTTTAACACCTGTACCTCTTTTTGCTGGTTTAATTAAAACTTTACTTCCACCAGCTACGCCTGTAGCATCGTGAGGTATAGTTCTATTTTCAACAAGTGAAATTTTAACCATACTTTTTGCAGCAAGGCTTTCTGCTTTTTTAATTGCATCTGGGACTTCGTTTGCTTTTCCCGTTGCAAGTCCTACATTTCCTTTTCTATCGCCAACAGCTACTACTGCTGAAAAACGGAAATTTCTACCACCCTTTGTTACTTTTGTAACACGGCTGATATTAATGACTTCTGAATCATATGCTTTTGCACGGGGTTCTCTAAAATTTCTTTTTTGTTCCATTCTTAACCCTCCTTAGAAATCTAATCCATTTTGACGTGCAGCATCAGCTAATGCTTTTACGCGTCCATGATATAGGTATCCACCTCTATCAAATTTTACTTTTTTGATTTTTGCTTCTTTAGCTCGTTTTGCTAGTAATTCTCCAACTTTTGTTGCTGATTCAACTGTTTTTCCATTTTCAAGTTTTAAATCCTTGTCAATTGAAGATGCACTAACTATAGTAACGGCTTTTTCATCATCGATAATTTGCGCAAAAATATTGCTATTCGATCTAAATACATTTAAACGAGGTATTTCACTTGTTCCTTGTACTTTGCCTTTAACACGATTATGTCTTTTTTTACGCTCTTCATTGCGATTTGCTTTCTTAATCATAAAATACTCTCCCTTTCCTATTTAGCAGCTTTTTTACCTACTTTTCGAATAACACGTTCGTCGCTATATCTAATACCTTTACCTTTATAAGGTTCTGGTTTTCTAGTTTTTCTAACGTTAGCAGCAAATTCACCTACTAAGTACTTGTCAAAACCTTTGATAATCACTTGCGTGTTTGTAGGAACTTCAACTGTTAATCCTGCAGGTATTTCCATTTCCATTGGATGTGAAAATCCAGCAGCTATTGCTAGTTTATTTCCTTTTAGTGTAAATCTATAACCTACACCTACCATATCTAGGGTTTTTGAAAATCCTTCTGTAACACCAATAAGCATGTTATTAATATTAGCATTAGCAGTTCCATGAAATTGCTTGTATTTGTCGTTTTTTCTTTCAACTTTTAACTCATTACCTTCGATTGATACAGTTATGTTTCGATCTATTTTTGTAGAAAGTTCACCCTTAGGACCTTTTACATTTACTGTCTGATCATCAACTGATACTGTAACATTTTCTGGTATTGTTAATACTCTATTACCAATACGACTCATAAATACTCCTCCTTACTTTCTACCAAATGTATGCTAGAACCTCTCCACCAACATTTTCTTCTCTTGCTTGTTTGTCAGTCATAAGACCTTTTGATGTCGAGATAACTGCTATACCTAAACCATTTAATACTTTAGGTATTTCATGTGATTTCGCATAAACTCTCAAGCCTGGCTTTGAAATTCTTTTTAAACCTTTGATTACTCTCTCTTTTTTATCTCCATATTTTAAAGATAAAACGATAACATCTTGAACATCTTTTTTATTAACAACATAATTGCTAACAAATCCTTCTGCCATCAAGATTTTTGCTAATTCTTCTTTTGTTTTAGAAGCGGGTACTTCTACTTCTTTATATCGCATTTGATTTGCATTACGAATTCTCGTAAGCATATCTGCAATTGGATCATTTACCATAATTTATCCTCCCTTCTTACCAGCTTGATTTTTTTACACCTGGTATTTGTCCTTTATAAGCTAGTTCTCTAAAGCATATACGACAGATTCCGTATTTTTTCAATACCGAATGCGGTCTTCCACATCTATTACAACGTGTATATTCTCTAACTTGAAATTTCGGTTTTCTGCTTGCGCTTACTACTTTACTTGTTTTTGCCATATTTCCTCCTTTTTAGAGTTATTTCTTAAACGGCATACCGAAGCCTTTTAAGAGATCGAAGGCTTCATCGTTTGTATTCGCTGTTGTAACGAAAACGATATCCATTCCTCGAACTTTAACTACATTATCGTATTCTATTTCTGAAAAAATCAATTGCTCGGTAAGTCCTAGTGTATAATTTCCACGTCCATCAAACGCTTTTGGCGAAATACCACGGAAGTCACGAACACGAGGTAGAGTGATACTTACTAGTTTATCTAAGAAGTTATACATATTTTCACCTCTTAGTGTAACTTTGCACCCAATTGCCTGATCTTCTCTTAATTTAAATCCTGCGATAGCTTTTTTAGCTTTTGTAACTACTGGTTTTTGACCAGTAATTGCTGTTAAATCAGCAACTGCAGCATCTAAAAGTTTTGTATTTGTTGTTGCATCCCCAACGCCAATGTTTAAAACTATTTTTTCAATTTTTGGTGCTTCCATTTTTGATTTATAGTTATATTTTTTAATTAGCTCTGGAACTATTTCTTTATTGTATTTTTCTTTTAGGCGATTCATAATATCCTCCTTTCAATTAATCAATAGATTTGTTAGACTTTTTACTAACTCTTATTTTTTTTCCATTTTTATCAGTTGAATGTCCAACTCTTGTTCTTGTTTTTGTTGAAGGATCTAAAATCATTACATTTGATGCATCCATCGGAGATTCTATTTCAACAATACTTCCAGGTGTTTGACCATTCGATTTTTGGTGTTTTTTCATTAAGTTAATATTTTCGATTATAACTTTGTTTTCAGATTTAAGAAGTTTAGTTATTTTTCCTTCTTTTCCTTTTTCTTTACCAGCTATAACGATAACTTTGTCACCAGTTTTAAAGTTCATAATTTTTCCTCCAAACTATAACACTTCTTTTGCAAGTGATATTATTTTCATATATTTTTTGTCGCGTAGTTCTCTTGCCACTGGACCGAAAATACGTGTTCCAACTGGACTTTTGTCCTCTTTAATTAAAACACATGCATTGTCATCAAATTTTATGTATGACCCATCTTCACGTCCAAGACCTGATTTTGTTCTTACGACTACTGCTTTTACTACTTTTCCTTTTTTCAAAGCTCCATTAGGAGTTGCTTTTTTAACTGTTCCAACAACAATGTCTCCAATGCCGCCAGACTTAACTTTGCTTCCGCCAAGGACTCTAATAACTAACAATTCTCTCGCACCAGAGTTATCAGCTACTTTTAAACGACTTTCTTGTTGTATCATTTTGATTCCTCCTTATCAATTATAAAATAATTGCGCTTTCAACGATTTCAACTAAACGATATCTTTTTGTTCTTGATAGTGGTCTAGTTTCAACGATTTTCACAACGTCACCAATTTTCGCTTGGTTGTTTTCGTCATGAGCCGCATATTTTTTTGAGTATTTAACACGTTTTTTGTACAATCTATCAATTTTGTAGCTTTCAACTAAAACTGTAATTGTTTTATCAGTTTTGTCACTTACTACTTTTCCTACTAATTCACGAGTGTTCTTTTCCATAAATCCTCCTTATTTTTCCATTTCACGTTCACGCAAAATTGTTTTCATGCGTGCAACTTCTTTTCTGAGTTGTTTTATTCTTGAAGGTTTTTCTAGATTTCCCGTAGCTTGACTAAAACGTAAGTTAAATAATTCTTCTTTGTGCGCACTAATTTTTTTAGTTATTTCTTCATTAGAAAGTTTTCTGATTTCTATATTATTCATTAGCTTCACCACTTTCTTTCATAACAAATTTACATTTGATAGGAAGTTTATGCATCGCTAATCTTAAAGCTTCTCTAGCTACTTTTTCACTAACGCCATCGATTTCAAACATGATTTTTCCTTCTTTTACAACTGCAACCCAAGATTCAGGTTGTCCTTTACCTTTACCCATACGAGTTTCTAAAGGTATTTTAGTTAAAGATAGATGAGGGAATATGTTAATCCATACTTTTCCTCCTCTTTTCATGTAACGAGTCATTGCGATACGAGCTGCTTCAATTTGGCGGTTTGTAATCCAAGCTCCTTCTAAAGCCATTAGACCATATGTTCCAAAATGTAATTCTGTATTTCCACGAGATTTTCCTTCATAAGATATACGGTGAGGTTTTCTATATTTTGTTCTCTTTGGTATTAACGCCATCTAAATTACCTCCCTTGTTTTTTTTCTCGGGAAGGATTTCTCCTTTGTAAATCCAAACTTTTACACCAATTTTACCGTATGTTGTATCTGCTTCTTTTAAAGCGTAATCAACATCTGCTCTTAGTGTATGTAACGGTATCATTCCTTCAGTGTAACCTTCAGTACGAGCCATGTCAGCTCCTCCTAAACGTCCTGAAACCGCAGTTTTAATACCTTTTGCTCCCGATTTCATAGTGTTTCTAATCGCTCTTTTTTGTGCAATTCTAAATGAAACTCTATTTTCAATTTGTTTTGCAATATCCTCTGCAACTAAAGCAGCATCCATTGCTGGATTTTTAACTTCTTTAATTGAAACTTGAATATTTTCTTTTACTAATTTATTAAGTTCTTTTCTAAGTTTTTCGATTCCTTCTCCACCATGACCAATAATGATACCTGGTTTTGAAGTTGCGATAATAACTTCTGTTTTTTCCGATGTTCTATTAATTAAAATATTAGAAACTGAAGCTGTTTTCAAAGCTTTTTCAACATATCTTCTGATTTTTACATCGTTATCCAAAAATTTAGAAAAATCTTTTTTATCAGCAAACCATTTTGATTCCCAATCTTTATTAATGCCTATTCTAAGTCCTATTGGACTAACTTTTTGTCCCATCGTTATACCTCCTTTGCTTAATTTTCATCACTTACTACTACTATAATGTGGCTTGTTCTTTTTTTAATTGGATCTATATTTGATCTTGAACCAAATCTTATTCTTTTCATTGTTTGGCCCTCATTCACATATATTTCCTTAACAAATAGTTTTTCTCTATCCATTTCATAATTATTAACTGCATTAGCCACAGCTGAGTTTAAAACTTTTTCTACTAATACAGATGCTTTATTACTAAATCCTTTTAATACCATTTGAGCTTCATCAACGTGTTTGCCACGGATTAAATCTACAACTAAACGGGCTTTACGAGGTGCAATTCTTAATGTTTTTGCAATCGCTTTTGCTTCCATTTTAGTCCTCCTTCCCAGTTAATACTATTTCTTGTCACCATGTTTGCCAACTTTTCTTGTTGGTGAGAATTCTCCTAATTTATGCCCTACCATATCTTCTGTAACATAAACCGGTATAAATTCTTTACCATTATGAACAGCAAATGTTAGTCCAATAAAATCAGGATAGATTGTTGAACGACGTGACCAAGTTTTGATTACTTCTTTTTTTCCTGAAGCTTTAACTGTTTCAACCTTTTTGGCTAGGCTCTCATCTATGAAAGCTCCTTTTTTTAAACTTCTACTCATATTTCCATCCTTTCTTTTATTTTTTACGACGACGAACGATTAAGTTACTTGACGCCTTTTTCTTATTTCTTGTTTTAAGTCCTAATGCTGGTTTACCCCAAGGTGTTACTGGTGCTTTTCTACCAATAGGTGCTTTACCTTCTCCACCACCATGTGGGTGATCATTTGGATTCATAACCGAACCACGAACTGTAGGTTTGATTCCCATGTGTCTTTTTCTTCCTGCTTTACCTAATCTAACAAGTTCGCTATCTTTGTTTCCAACTTCTCCAATTGTCGCTCTACAAGTTCCTAATACTTTTCGAACTTCGCCACTTCTTAATTTAATAAGAACGTAATTTCCTTCGATTCCTAGTATTTGAACTGATGCGCCCGCTGAACGAGCTAATTCTCCACCTTTACCTGGTCTTAGTTCAACATTGTGAACCATTGTACCTTCTGGCATATTTTTAATAGGTGCAGCATTACCAACTTGTATGTCAACGTTTTCTCCGCTAACGATTTTATCGCCAACTTTTAATTTGTTTGGTGCTAAAATGTATCTTTTCTCACCATCTGCATAATTTATTAAAGCGATATTTGCAGTACGATTTGGATCGTACTCAATTGAAGCAACTGTTCCAATAACCTCATCTTTATTTCTTTTGAAATCGATAATTCTGTATTTTCTTTTTGCTCCACCACCACGATGTCTTAATGTAATTTTACCTTGGTTATTTCTTCCACCTGATTTTTTCAAAGTAACTACTAATGATTTTTCAGGTGTTGTTTTTGTTATTTCGCTATTTATTAGTGTTGACTTATTTCTGGTACCGTTTGTCATTGGTCTGTAAGTTTTAATTGCCATACTTTACCTCCTTAAAATTCTATTGAATTTCCTTCTTTAAGAGTAACAATAGCCTTTTTAACTTTATTTCTTGTACCATAATAACGACCAACTCTTTTTGTTTTTGGTTTTACGTTAATAATATTAACGCTTTCAACTTTTACACCAAAAATTGCTTCAATAGCTTGCTTTATTTGCACTTTATTAGAACGAATATCAACGCTGAAAACATATTTATTTTCTTGTTGTAACGTTGCTGTTTTTTCGCTAATAATTGGTGCTTTTATAACGTCTCTATAGTTTTCCATTAAACAAGCACCTCCTCTAGTGTTTTTACAGCGTTTTCTGTTATAACCATTTTGTTACAGTTAATTACATCATATGTGTTAATTTCGCTAGCTTGTAATAAGTTTACGTTATCTA
Organism: Bacilli bacterium; assembly: GCA_007117285.1. Classification (GTDB taxonomy): domain Bacteria; phylum Bacillota_I; class Bacilli_A; order RF39; family UBA660; genus CSBR16-174. Next base: position 2,574 of record SKGW01000013.1, on the reverse strand, counting down.
AGTTTCTGGTACTTAAGATTAAGTTATCTGTTAACTCTTCTACCACAATAAGAACTTTTCCTACTGCTTTTATATCTTCTAACAATTTCTTCATATCTTTTGTTTTTAATGATTGAACATCAAAGTTTTCTATAACTATTAACTCTTCGTTAATCACTTTATATGCTAAAGCTGACTTAAGAGCTAAACGTCTTTCTTTTCTGTTCATTTTTTTATCATAATCTCTTGGTTTAGGTCCGAAGGCAATACCTCCGCCTGGCCAGTGAGGTGCACGGATTGTTCCTTGCCTTGCTCTACCTGTACCTTTTTGTCTCCAAGGTTTCTTTCCTCCACCACGTACTTCTGCACGAGTTTTAGTTGAATGTGTACCTTGTCTAAGTGAGTTGTTTGTTAATGTTAATGCATCATACAAAACAGCGTCATTAGGTTCGATTCCCCATATATCTTTTGATAATGTTAAATCTTTTTTTTCTTCACCATTTAGGTTAATTATTTTCATTTTTTTCATTATAACCCTCCTTGCTGCTTATCAGTTTCAACTGCATCCTCAGGTGTTTCAACTGTATCTTCAACTGCCACTTCTGGAGTTTCAACTGTATTTTCAGTTAGCTCTTCTTGTGTCTCAACTACAACTTCTGGTGTTTTTTCAATGTTTACTGCTTCTGTTTCATAAATGTTTAATCCGTCAAATTCATTAATCTTTCCTGGATTTTTAACGGCTGTTCTAATAAGAACTGAACCTTTTTTAGGTCCAGGTACATTACCTTTAACTAATAAAACATTATTTTCAACGTCAACCATTACTATTTCTAAGTTTTGAATAGTAACTCTTTCAACTCCCATGTGTCCAGGTAATTTTTTACCTTTGAAAACACGCATTGGTCTCATAGATCCCATTGAACCTGATTTTCTATGATAATGTGAACCGTGAGTCATTGGCCCACGTGAGAAATTATGTCTTTTAATGCTTCCTTGGAAACCTTTACCTTTACTTGTTCCAGTTACATCAATAACTTCTCCTTCTTGAAATATTTCAACTGTTATTGTTTGTCCAAGTGTATACGCGCTTGGATCAACACCCCTGATTTCTCTAAAGAAGCGCTTAGGTGTTGTATTGGCTTTAGTCGTATGTCCGATTGAAGGTTTGTTTACTAGTTTTTCTCTTTTAGTATCAAAACCTAATTGAATAGCGTCGTATCCATCTGTATCAACAGTTTTAATCTGTGTAATAACGTTTGGCTCAACTTCAATTACAGTAACCGGAATCAACTGACCAGTTTTAGTGAATACTTGAGTCATCCCAAGTTTTTTTCCTAAGATTCCTTTTTTCATACTTTCCTCCTATAATTTGATTTTTATGTCTACTCCGCTTGGAATATCTAAATGAGTTAATGCCTCAATAGTTTCCTTGCTTGGATTAGTGATATCAATTAATCTTTTGTGTGTTCTTTTTTCAAATTGCTCACGTGAATCTTTGTATTTGTGAACAGCTCTTAAAATCGTGATTTTTTCAATCTCTGTCGGTAGCGGTACTGGACCACTAATTTCCCCTCCAGTTCTTTTTACAGTTGTGATAATTTTCGCACAAGCTGTATCTAAACTTTTGTGTTCAAAAGCTTTCAATTTTACACGAACTTTCTTGTTTGACATCTTTATCCTCCCTTCGTCTATATCATGTACAGACTTGCTCCGCGCAAAAACCCGATAAACCTTTAGAGTTTTGAACAACTCCTCCTGGCGTTTCGACAACCTCGCACATCATTGCATCTACACAATAAATAATTATACACATATTTGTAGTAAATTACAACACTTTTTAGGTTTTTTTTGAAATTTAATTGATTTCTTTATTTTAAAAAGAAAAAGAGCGCTTTAACGCCCTAAAACTGTCCTGTAATAATCTAAATCTAACACCCTTGATGAAACCTCAAATTTGTTAAAAACTATTTTTTTCATGTTTTCAATGTATTCTTCTTCCACTGCTTCTTGCGGAAAGAACTCATTTGTTTCATTATTGTATTTTCCTTTTTCTGTTATCCAACTTCTATTAGAAAATATAACAAGCGGGTCCGAGTCAGAAAAAATATCTTTTCCCACCATTAATCTTGAATCATATTCAAGTCCAAACAAATTTGATAGTGTCGGCATTATATCTAAACTACTAGATAATTTATTTACTTGCTCTCCTTCAATTCCCTTATGCCATATCATAAATGGGAGTTTATCTCGATCAAAGAAATCATTTCTCTCAAAGTTTGATTTTTCATTCAGTTCTTCTGGCGTTAGGCCGTATGGCCAGTGGTCGGAGCTGATAGCAATTACTGTATCCTCAGCAATGCCGGCTTCTTCTAAATAATTAATTAGGTTTCCAATTGCATTATCAAGCTCAACATGTTGTGCCATATAATATTTAATTGAATCAGAATATTCTAAGTGTTTTACCATGCTCCAATTTTTTAAAGCTATCGAGTTATATCGATTATGTCTTAAGTGACCACTTATCGTTAAGTAATAAACCATAAATGGATCGTTGTTCATAAAGTGTTGTGCTGTCGCATCGATCATTTCAAGATC
>SKGW01000006.1 GCA_007117285.1 Bacilli bacterium | reverse complement strand
TATTTAGACTTTAATGATGAAATAATTGATTTTGAACTAACAACTGATAGATCTGATTTATTAAGTGTTTTAGGCATGGCCTATGAAGTTGGAGCTATATATGATTTAGAGGTTAAATATCCAGATGTTGATTACAAAGAAACTAAAAATTCAATTAAAGATAAATTTAGTTTGAAAGTAGAAACTGAGAATTGCATGCTTTATCTTGCTAAGTTAGTTGAAAATGTTGTGGTAAAAGACTCGCCACAATTTATTAGAAATAGATTGATGGCTAGTGGAATAAGACCAATTAATAATGTTGTTGATATTAGTAACTACGTAATGCTTGAAACCGGTCAGCCACTTCATTTCTTTGATGCTGATAAATTAAATAAAATCGGTGTTAGAATGGGACGTGGAGAAGAATTTAAAACACTAGATAATAAAGTTAGAAAAGTTGGCGAGAGTGACATCTTAATAACAAATGATGACGAACCAATTGGTCTTGCTGGTGTAATGGGTGGACTTGATACAGAAGTTACTAAAGAAACTGAAAACATAATTATTGAAAGTGCTATTTTTAATCCGAAAAATATTAGAAACACTTCTAAAAAAATTCTAAGAAGTGAGGCAAGCATGCGCTTTGAAAAAGGCGTTGTTAAAGAAAGATCATATTTAGCTTTAAAAAGAGCTTGTTATTTGCTTGAAAAATATGCAGAAGGTAGTGTTGCTAAAGATACTTTAGTACACGATGAAATGACAGTTTCAGAAAAAACTATTTCAATTAGTGTTGAAAAAGTTAATAAAATTTTGGGAATGAATTTAACTGAAAAAGAAATTTTAAATGTTTTTGACAAACTGCAACTACCATATTCGATTAAAGAAAACATTGAAGTGTTAGTTCCTTCTAGAAGAATGGATTTATCAATTCCTGAAGATTTAATTGAAGAAGTTGGTCGTGTTGTTGGATTTAACAATGTTGTTGGAGAACTACCGACAGTGCCCATTAAAAAAGGTGGTCGAAACTTAAAAAGTGAATATATTAAAAAAGTAAAAGAATTTATGATTGGGAAAGGCCTTAATCAAAATATTAATTATTCATTGGTAAGTGAAGAAGAAAGTAAATTGTTTTCTGACATTGAAAATAAGGTTAAGATATTAGAGCCAATTAGTAAAGAGAGAGAAGTTTTAAGAACAAGTATTGTTCAATCACTTGTAACTGCTTATAAGTATAATGCTTCTAGAAAAATCAAAAACATTAATATTTTTGAAATTGGAGCTGTATACTCTAAAGAAGAGGAATTTATCGAAGAACAAAGACTGGCCTGTTTATTAAGCGGTAATTACTTAGAGAACAGATGGCAAAATAAATTAATTGAAGTGGATTTCTACATTCTTAAAGGAATTATAGAAGAGTTATTAGAATATTTAGGCTTTAAGAATCGCTATGAAATATCAACATCAAAATTAAAAGATATGCATCCTGGAAGATGTGCTAGTGTATTTATTGATAGAAAAGAAGTTGGGTTTTTAGGTCAAGTGCACCCTAGCTTAGCAAAAGATGCCTATGTATTTGAAGTTAATATAGAAAAACTTTTTGAGTTTAAAATGAAACCAATTAAGTACAAGGAACCATCAAAATATCCAAGCGTTGTAAAAGATTTAGCTTTTATTGTTGATTTAGATGTTGAATCTAGTAAAATAGAAAACATTATTAGAAAAGCGGGCAGTCGAATGTTATCTGATGTAGAAGTTTTTGATGTTTATATTGATGATAAAGTAAGCAACAAAAAATCAATTGCATATTCTTTAATTTTTAAGGATGAAACAAAAACTTTAAACGATGAAGAAGTAATGATTATATTCAAAAGAATCATTGAAGCAGTTGAGGAAAAGGCTAATGCAAAGCTTAAAAGTGAGTAGATAGAAAGCAAATTTTATTTGCTTTTTTGCATGGATATATGGTATATTTATATAGGTTATAAAAAGAAATACTTTTCAAAAAAAAGTATCATTTTTTTTTGTAGCACCAAACAGGAGGTTATTTAATGCTTAAAAAAGCAATTATAATATTCATCTTTTTATTCGTTGTGGGTTGTGAAAAAGATGAGGTCAAAACAAAAACATTAGAGGTTGAAGGTCAACCTATAAATTATACATTGGAATCAAATGGAGACTATATGGTTCCGTTAAACTTAATATTAAACGCTTTAGAAATTGAATACGAAGAAATTGAAGATTCAGTTCTTTTTGGCGATATTAAAATTACACTAGATAGCGATATTGCTAATGTTGGAGGAAACCCAAGAAAACTAAATAAAAAAGTTATGAAAAAAAGTGATAACGTTTTGGTATCGCTGGATTTTTTAACTAAAAATGTAAGTCTTAGTTTTATTGAAGATGATGAAAAAGTAAACATTCGAGTTACAAGTGAATTATTACTTGATTATGAAAAAGCTTTAGAAGTTTTTGAAGAAAGCGTTGAAGCTGTTGTTACTGATATCGAGAGCGGAAAAAGCTTTAATGTTAAAAGAGTTGAAGGTGGTTTTACTACTTTGGCAGATGTTGAAACTTTAACAGCTGAAGATACAGATATTTTATTATCTATTATTGGTGGTGAATGGAATAATATTCGTCGTTCAATTTTAGTTGAAGTAAATGGGACTGTAATTGCTGGATCGCTTGCACCATTTCCACACTCAGGAAGCGATGATCATCCATTTGGAGAAGTTGTCGATAATCGAAGCGGAAACACTGGAAGCGGCGTTAATTTAAATAGTATTCGTGATAATAATATGACGGGAGTAATTGATATTTATTTTTATAATAGTATAACTCCAGGACTTAATCGAATTGATGAAAGGCATCAAGAAAAGGTGATCGAGGCCTCTTACTTTTATAGGTGAAAAGAATGAAAAAATTTATTTTATTATTAATTTTGTTATTTCCGGTAATGCTTAATGCTTCTGTATCAGAGGAGTACCAGTATGATTTGTATCGTGCTAAAGTAATTGAAATGAACGAACAGGTAATTACAAACAAAGATGAGACAAGAACTGTTCAAGAAGCAAAAATTAAAATAATGAATCGTGATAAAAAAGGCGAGGAAGCAATAATAACAAATAGTTTAACGGGAAATGAACTTTATGATATGAATCTAAAGACAGGTTCAATAATTACTGTTCATTTTGAAAACGATAATTTTTATTTCATTGGCTATGATAATTTAAGACCAATGCTTTTTTTAGGAGCTTTGTTTTTGTTTTTTTTAATTTTAATTGGAGGAATCAAGGGTTTAAAAGCTCTTTTTGCTCTATCGATAACTTTATCTTTAATTTTGTTTTTAATGGTACCAATGCTCCTTAGGGGAACAAGTCCAATTCTAGCATCTATCTTAGTATGTGCATTATCAACGGTGATTACATTTTATATAATATCTGGATTTAATAGAAAATCAATATCAGCAACAGTTGGAACAATTGGTGGTTTACTAATAGGGGGATTTGTTGCATATGTTTTTGGCGTTTTAACGCGCTTAACTGGCTTTAGTAGTAATGATGCAACGCAACTATTATACATTCCAGATGCTATTAAGTTTGACTTTAGGGGACTTTTATTTGCGGGAATTATAATAGGTGCTTTAGGAGCTTGTATGGATGTTTCTATTTCGATAGCTTCTTCATTAACAGAACTTAAAAAAGAAAACCCGAATATGGATATTAAAAATTTGATTAAAGCCGGATTTAATGTTGGTCATGATGTTATGGGCACAATGATTAACACTTTAGTTTTGGCTTATGCTGGTGGAACATTAACTACTTTAATTGTCTTTGCTGGATTTCAAACAAAACTTTACCACATAGTTAATTTGGATTTTGTTGCAACTGAGATTGTAAGAGCAATGGCTGGTAGTATTGGTTTGTTATTTGCAATTCCATTTACTATTTTTATGTTTGTTTTATTTCCTTGGAAGAGGGTGAATTTATGAAGAAAATTTTAATTTTATTACTTCTTTTTATTCCGTTAAATACAATTGCATGTCCACATTATGATGAAGATGGAAATGAGTATTATATGTATTATGATTTTAATGATTATGATAATATAATTTTAGTTTATCCAAGAGACAATTATTATCAAACTTATTATCGAAATTATCGTGATATTACAATTAAAGAGGAACTTGAAATACCGCTTTATCAAAAAGAAGATTTTTCTAATTGGGAAGAAGATCCAAAACCAAAGTTTTTTGAAGATTCAAGTATTTCAATTGAAAGTGATTTATTTTTAGTTAATGCTCCTCTTGAAACAATAAAAGAAAAAGTAATCCCAAAAAATTTAGATGATGTTTCTATTGCTTCTTATGTTATTCAAACAATGACGATTAATGAAGACACGTATTTGAATTTATACGATAAAATAATGAAAATTTTAGGTGAAAAAAACATTTCAGAAATTGATCACGATACTTTATTCTTTGATTCATTTCGAATTATTCAAGATGCTAATTATGAGAGAATAGAAACAAAAGATGAAAAGTTTTTAGATGAATTTACTATTTTTTTGAAAAATGAACTTTCTAATGTTCAAATTTTAAGAATTGATAGTTTAGAAAATGATGTTATAAATGTCGACTTAGTTGATTATAATAATGAGGATTTTAGTTTTTTAGTTGATGGAAGCGGATATTATGTTTTTGTTGATAGTGAAGAAGAGATTAGTTCTTTTCAGTATGAGCAAGAAAACGTTGTTGAAGAGAAAGAAGAGAGCAACTTAATTTATTTAACTGCGGCAATACCAATTTTTTTAGTACTATATGTAATTATTAATAAAAAAAGAATTAGTGTATAATAGTATTAGGTGATATTATGACGTCTAATTTAATCATATATTTTTTAACTGTTTCTGTTAGTGCTTTATCTTCTCGTGTTGTTAATAATGAGATAGATGAAAAGCTTAGGTCTGATGGTTATTATCGGGTTGATAGAAAGTCTTCTTTTTTAGAGAGATTTTCAAATAAAGCATACCATTTTATACCAGTTGTAAATATATTGGTTGCTTCGCACTCCTTATTATATATGAAACAAAATTACGATAGATTAATTTCTGATTCTAGATATATTCGAAATAATAGTTTAAACGTTGTTATTAAAGACAATATTGATGTTGTAAAAACGAGCAGGCAAGAACAACTGGAAATGTATCACCAAGTTAAAAGAAAGTTAGAAAAAGAAAAAGAACATAAAAATGATTTGCAGTATCAGGTTAAAAATGAGTTAAATAAACTTGATAAAGATATTGAAGATTTAACTGATGAAGAAAAAAAAGAACTTTATAATAAGGTTCGTGAATTTATTAAAGAGGAAACCCCGAAACAGAAAACGAAGAAATAATTGACAAATGGTCATATAATTGCTATTATATGACCAATTTTAATTAAAGGGGGAGCTTATGAACTTTATCATAGGATTTGTTGCGACAACAGTAATAAGTAAGTCAGTTATTGAATATATTAGAAGAGATATTGAAAAAAGATTAATTAACAATAACTACGAACACTTGCTGAATTGCGAAAGAAAGTTACATATTGATTCTATTCTTAGCGATCAGTATACATACTTTCCATTATTTAATATTACAATCGCGATTGATGCAATTACAGGAATGGATAAAATGTATGAAAGTATTGTTGAAACTGATGAAAAAAAAGTGATAGTTGAGCAAAAGGAAATCGAAAGAGAAATACCAGAACAATTTGATTATTCAATTGAAAGTGATTTGAACCTTTTGAAAAAATTTAAAAGAGAAGCAACTATAATAAATCAAAATTCTAAGCAAAAAGAATTAGATTTAAGTTATTTTAAAAATTGAAAAGAGTTTTAGCTCTTTTTTATTTATGAAATTTTAAAAAAGTGATATAATGAATGAGTAACCCATTTTAGAAAAGGCGGTATAATATGGATGACTTGAAAATACCAAATCATGTTGGAATAATTGTTGACGGTAATGGACGTTGGGCGGTTAATAAAGGTAAATCTAGAAGTATGGGCCACAAAGCTGGTGCTTCTCAAATAGATAAAATAATTGACTATGCATTTGATAAAGGTGTTAACTACTTAAGTTTGTTTGTTTTTTCGACAGAAAACTTTAAAAGAAGTGAAGATGAAGTTAATTATTTAATGAAATTAATTAAAATTAAGTTTGAAAAAGATTTCAAAAAGTTAAAAAAAGATAAAGTTAGAGTTCTTGTTTCAGGAAGAAGAGAACCCCTTTCGGAAGAAGTTTTAAAGGTAATTGATGAAGCTGTTGAAGATACAAAAGAATTTACTGGAAAAGTTTTGAATATTTGTTTAAACTATGGAGGGATTTCTGAAATAGTTGATGCTAGCAAAAAAATATGTAATGAGGTAATGGAAGGTAAAATTAGTTTGGATGATATTACTGAAAACAATTGGCATCGTTATTTATATAATGATCTTCCTCAAATTGATCTTTTAATTAGAACAAGCGGGGAGCAAAGAATAAGTAATTTTATGCTGTTTAATTTAGCATATGCAGAACTTTATTTTCCTAAAACTTTATTTCCGGATTTCGATGAAGATGAATTTGATAAGGCTTTGTTAGTTTATAATAAAAGAGATAGGAGATTTGGAGGATATAATAATGAAAACAAGAATTCTTAGTGCAATATTTATGATTATGCTAGTGGCACCTTTTATTATTTTGGGTGGCAATTTATATTTTGCTGCAATTTATGTTTTATCACTAGTTGGACTTAAAGAATTCATTAATATTAGAGAAACTAAAAAAAGTCTTCCTATTTTTGTAAGATTTATTTCATACATTTTAATGACTTTATTTATTTTTACAATTGAATATACAACACCTTTAATGACGCTAGATATTAGGTTGTTATCAGGAATTTTCATTGCTTATTTGGTTCCTTTAATAATTTATAATGATAATAAGGTTTATAGTGTTGTTGATGCGTTTTATCTTATAACTGCAGTTTTATTTTTAGGATTTTCATTCAGCATGCTTATTTTAGTTAGAAATATATCAATAAATCATTTGTTGTTTGTATTATTAATTCCAATTGTTAATGATAGTTATGCTTATATTACTGGAAGTTTAATTGGAAAAACTAAACTACTAGAGTCAATATCTCCTAAAAAAACTGTTGAGGGAGCAATTGGTGGACTTGCGATGGCAGTTATTGTTTGTTCTTATTTTTATACAACAATAATTGATCCAACCATTTCATCAAGTGTAATTATCACTATTACAATATTTTTGTCGATAATAAGCCAATTTGGTGACTTGATTTTTTCTTCTATTAAAAGATATTTTGGAAAAAAGGACTACTCGGATTTAATACCTGGTCATGGTGGTATTTTAGATAGACTTGATAGTTTAATTTTTGTATTAATTGCATATGTACTTTTATTATCTATGCTATAGAAAGAGGTGATTTATGTCTTTTATAATAACTTTACTTTATTTTGTAATAATTATTGGAATAATAATTTTCATTCATGAATTGGGTCATTTTATTTTTGCTAAAAGAGCAGGAATTCATATTTATGAATTTGCTTTAGGAATGGGACCGCGAATTTTTGTTTATAAACGAAAAAATGATGAAACAATATATTCTCTTCGTGCTTTTCCAATTGGTGGATTTGTAAGTATGGCAGGTGAAGAGGTTCAAGATGATGATAGTGTTCCTGTTGAAAAGAGATTATATTCTCAATCTTGGTGGAATAGATTTGTTACTATTTCAGCGGGCGCTGTGTTTAACTTTATTTTAGCTTGGATTATATTGCTGTTTATTGGACTTGTAAATGGAGCTCCAACAAATAAGCCAATTATATCTGATTTAAAAGAGGGCTATGAAATATATGAAACTGATATTCAAGCAGGAGATGTTATAACTCATATTGATGGAGTAAGAGTTGGCTCATTAGACCGCTTTACTTTAGAAATTTATATGAGAAATGGAAATGAAATTACACTTGAGTATTTATCGGGGGATGAACCAGGTGAGATAACTATTTCACCAAATGAAGAAACAATTGATGGTGAGACAGCTTATGTTTATGGACTTTTTTTAGAATCAGAATTTGAAAAAGGAATTATACCAGCCATCCAATTTTCGTTTACTAAGTTTTATAATTTAATTGAACAAATGTTTTTAGTTGTTGGCAACTTAGTAACTGGCGGAATGAGTATGGATTCTTTATCTGGTCCAGTGGGTATATTCTCAGTTGTTGGTGACAGTGCAAGTACTGGAATAATAAGCGTTTTATTTTTACTAGCACTAATTAGTATTAATATTGGGTTTATTAATTTACTGCCATTACCAGCATTAGATGGTGGAAGACTTTGGTTTTTAATTGTTGAAAAAATTAAAGGTTCACCCGTTAACCCAAAAGTAGAAAATACAGTTCATACAATTGGCTTAGTACTATTACTTTCATTAATGGTTTATATAACCTTAAAAGATATTTTAAATTTATTTTAAATATAAAAAAGAATTTTATTATAAATTCTTTTTTTTGTCCAACTATTTATTTTACATCGACTACTTCTAATCATTGACACTATTTTAATTATAGTTGTATAATGAAAATAGGTGATAGAATGGATACAAAATCGCACTTAAAACCTGCAATGCTTATTTCTTGGTTCCCTTGGATTCTTGTTTTGGGGTCTGCTACTATAGGGTATTTTGTAGGATTTAGTTTTTTCTCTGGTAAGTATATTGGACTGGAGGCATTTTTGGTCACGATTCATGGGGTCTTTATATTCCCGTTTAGCTTTGTGATATTTATAGGGTGCATCGCTATCCAAGCAAGTTTTCTAGGTAATTACTATCGCACTTTTAATATGTTACTTTTAATAATAATTATTTTTCTTCTGACTCTTCCTATTAACATTATTATGAGTTTACGACTTGGAGTTTTCGAAGAAACTACTTATGTTAATGCAATGATTACTTTAGCAAATTTTATAATGGTTATCTGGCCGTCATTCTTTTTTTTAAGTTTGCTTTTCAAATCAGAAGATATTCCTTATAATTTGAATTAAAGCTTTAAGTTTAAAAAAATTTATCAAAAAAAAGAATCTATTACAGATTCTTTTTGCTTGCTTTTATAAGTCCTCTAAATAAAGGGTGTGATCTAATAGGTCGACTTTTAAACTCAGGGTGAAATTGACATCCGATAAAGTAGGGATGCTCCTTATACTCTAAAATTTCAACTAAACTAGAAGGTTCATTAATTCCAGAGAAAACAATTCCTTTTTCTTCTAAAAGGCCTCTATATTTATCATTAAACTCAAATCTATGGCGGTGTCTTTCTAGTATTTTTTTCTTTTTATATAGTTTTTCTGCTAAAGTATCACTTTTAATTTTACATTCGTAATTTCCAAGTCTCATTGTTCCGCCCATATTAATAATTGTTTTTTGTTCTTCCATTTTATCAATAATTGGATCAGGTGTTTTTTCATCAAATTCAGTAGAGTTAGCTTTTTTCAAGCCACAAACATTTCTAGCAAATTCAACAGCAGCAAGTTGCATTCCCAAACATATTCCAAAGAATGGAATGTTGTTTTCACGAGCATATTTTATCGCCTTGATTTTGCCCTCAATCCCACGATTACCAAAACCACCAGGAATTAAAATACCGTGAATATTCTCAAAAACTTTTTCAACTTTTTTCTTTTCTAGTTCTTCTGAATCAATCCAGTTAATGTTAACTTTAACATTTTCATCGTATCCAGCATGTTTTAGAGATTCAGCAACAGATAGATATGCATCATGAAGACCAACATATTTACCAACAATAGCAATTTCAACAGCTTTATCGCTTAAACCATCAACTCGTTTAACTAATTTCTCCCATTCTTTAATATCAATTGCTTTTTTCTTAATTCCAAATCTTTTTAAAATAATTTCATCAATTTTTTGTTCATGAAAGTTTAGCGGAATTCGGTAAATATTGCTAACATCAACAGCGTCGATAATACTTTCTTTAGGAATACTTGAAAATAAGGAAAGTTTGTATTTCAATTCATCGCTTAAATTTTCACTAGCTCTTGCAACGATCATATCGGGCTGGATTCCAATTCTTCTAAGTTCAATAACACTTTGTTGAGTAGGTTTAGTTTTTAATTCATTTGAACCAAACAAGAAAGGAACTAGAGTAGTGTGGACGAAAAATGTGTTTTCAACTCCCATTTCATATCTTATTTGACGAAGTGCCTCCAGTATTGCAAGGCCTTCAATATCGCCAACAGTACCACCAATTTCAGTTATAATTATATCGGCGTGAGATGAGTGCTCACTTTCATAAATACTTTTTTTAATTTCATTAGTAACATGTGGAACTATTTGAACAGTACCGCCTAAATAATCTCCTCTTCGTTCATTTTCAATAACGTTTGAAAATATTTTCCCCATACTAACGCTTGATGAATAATTAAGTTCTTCATCTATAAACCTTTCATAATGTCCTAAATCTAAATCAGTTTCAGATCCATCAGCGGTAACAAAAACTTCCCCGTGTTGATAAGGAGACATAGTTCCTGGATCAACATTGATATAAGGGTCAAACTTTTGCATAAAAACTTTATATCCTCTTTGCTTCAAAAGTAGTGCAATAGAAGCTGCAGTAATTCCTTTTCCAAGTCCGGAAACAACTCCACCAGTGATAAATACATATTTTGCCATAATATCCTCCTAAAAATAAAAAAATCCCAGAGAGTACTCTCTAGGCTCTTTTTCATTGTAACATATATTTTTTTAAAAATGAATTGTTTGAAAGAAAAAATATAAAAATTAATTTACATTTTATTTTTAAAAAAAGGCAATTATTTGACTATCATTATATCCTTTGTTATAATTTGGTTACAGCTAAGCGCTTCGTTTTAAAAAGAGAAAAAATAAGGAGGAAAGATGAAAAAAACGAAAAAACTTTTACTATTAATGACAGCTTTTGTATTATTTGTAGGGATCGGTTTTGTCGATCTAAAAGCAAATGAACCTGAAGGAACCCCAATGCTTGAAAACGTTGTACTTAAAGCAATGCCAAGGTCGTGGCAGGGACATCACATTGTACTTTATCTTGAAAATAATACGGGTGAAAACTTGTATATTTCAGGAGGAATTCAAATCTATGCCGGCGGCGGATGGCAAGACCTTGAGAGAGGTTATGACATATTTAGTTATGGTGAAGAAGATGAACTTGTTATTGCACCTGGAGCAACCGAAGAGTTGGTGCAAGTGGCACCCGGAAATCCTATGAGCTGGAGGCTAATGTATAGCAATGAACATGCTTTAGTTAATGATATGGTATTAAAGTTAAATTACCGTAGTGAGGGAATGCTAGATCCGGAACCAGCTATAACTAACTCGGCAAGTACTAATATTATCAACGAAATTGTAACTTTAGTTGGAGAACCTTGGGAGCATATTTACTTCCCAGGTGACACCTTTGCCTTTTCAATGAGCAATTTACCAGTTGATGTTGATGGTGATGGCTATATAGTTGGAGAAGGAGATAAGTTTAGCAGCGGAAGAATTTATTTTTACTTTATGGATCCAGCAAATGAAGAAGCAGGATTTGTATCGGCTGATTTCTTTGAGGGACTGCTTTCTGATGAAAAAGGATTTTATAAAGAAATTGAATTGGTAAATGGTACTTTTGACATGGAATTAACCATCAGTGATGAAGTTGCCTTTTCACATGTTTCATATCACATTCAGCTTGATGATGATATTGAAGATATGTTTGATTTTAGACATACTAAACCTTATGGTTTAATTGATTGGCGCAATGATTATAACACAGTATTTGTTTGGGTAGTGCCAGAAGCTCCAGAAGAAATAGCAGGAATTAAACTTCCAAATATGCGTCAGATAGAAAATCTTTACGAAACGGAAAAAGAAATAGAATTTACAATGCCGGGTACTGGTTCAATTACATTTGGACCGGGACTTAATCTATTTGAAAATTCGCATGAATTAGAATTGCTTTCAACAGCAATGAATATCAGTTTCAATTCAGAAACTAGACAATTAAATGCAAAAGTAGAAACTGAAGTTGTTACTTTCTTAAGAGATAAGGGAGCAGTAATACGCTTCTATAATGCAATGGAAAGTTTAGGTCTTACTGATGTGACGCAAGAAACATTACTTGACTATATTAGCGTTTCTGTTATTGATGGCGGTAATTTAGTTGATGACTTATCCGATTACCTTAATATAGAAGCAATCACTTATGATGCGGAAACAGACGTTTTATCGATTCCAGTAAATCACTTTACTGAATATGTTGTAAGTTTAGCTTCAACAGATCCAATTGTTGAAACTGGAAGCACTAATAATCTACCGTATTTAATTATTGGTCTAGCTATTTTAACATTTGGTACAAAAAAATATTTGAAAAGGGCGTAAGCTCTTTTTTTATGATATAATTTAATTGGTGATAATATGAAAAAGAAAATATTGTATATATCATTGATTTTTTTGGGTCTGGCAATGATGGTTTTTTCATTGTTCAGTATAATATCTTCAAACAAAAACACTAAAATATATGAAGATATTAAAGAAAAAAATAAAGTTGAAGAAAAAAATGAAACAATAATAGATTTTGATAATTTATTAAAAACAAATGAAGAAGTAATAGGATGGATTGAGATTCCAGGAACTAATATTGACTATCCGGTTTTAAAGGCCTCTAGTAATGAATATTACTTAGACAGAAATATTAATAAAGAAAAATCAAAGCACGGTTCGATATTTATGGACTATCGAAATAATGGTGATGGAAATGATCGCCATACAATTATATATGGTCACAATATGAAAGATGGAACAATGTTTGCTGAACTAAATAAATATAAAGAAAAATCATTCTTTCTTAAAAATGATTTGATTATTATAAAT
>SKGW01000077.1 GCA_007117285.1 Bacilli bacterium | reverse complement strand
TGCGCTGGTGTAGTAGTTGGACGAGTAGATGGTGAATTCATCATCAATCCAACAAACGCTCAAAAAGAAAAAAGTGATATCGATTTAATTGTCGCTGGAACAAAAGATGCAATCAACATGGTTGAGGCAAGCAGTAAAGAAGTATTAGAAGACGACATGATTGATGCATTAATGTTTGGTCATGAAGCAATTAAAAAACTAGTGGCTTTCCAAGATAAAATAATCAAAGAAATTGGTAAAGAAAAAGTTGAAGTTGAATTAGTAAAAGTAGATGAAACATTTGAAAAAGAAGTAATTGAATACAGTTCGAAATCAATTGAAAAAGCTTTAAAAGTAAAAGAAAAATTAAAAAAATATGCTGCAATTGATGAAGCAAAAAAAGAATCAAAAGCACATTTTGAAGAAAAATATTCAGAAGACGAAGAAAAAAGTTCTCAATTAAAATACATATCAAAAATTTTAAATGACCTAGAAGCAAACATTATGAGAGATTTAATCATCGAAAAAGATCAAAGATCTGATGGTCGAAAAATGGATGAACTAAGAGATCTTGCAGCAGAAATAGATTTATTCAACAGAACTCATGGATCAGCACTTTTCACAAGAGGTGAAACACAAGTTCTAGGAGTTGTAACACTAGGAGCTCTAGGTGAACACCAAATCTTAGATGGTCTAGGCATAGAAGATCAAAAAAGATTTATGCTTCACTATAACTTCCCACAATTCTCAGTTGGTGAAACAGGTCGCTACGGACCTCCAGGTAGAAGAGAAGTAGGTCATGGAGCATTAGGTGAAAAAGCACTTCAGCAAGTTCTTCCAACAGAAGAAGAATTTCCATACACAATTAGAATTGTAACAGAAGTATTAGAGAGTAACGGTTCATCTTCACAAGCAAGTATTTGTGCTGGTAGCATGGCTTTAATGGGTGCTGGAGTACCAATCAAAGCACCAGTTGCAGGAATTGCAATGGGACTGATTACTAAAGGTGATAAATATAAAATCCTTACAGATATCCAAGGACTGGAAGATCACATGGGAGACATGGACTTTAAAGTAGCTGGAACATCAAAAGGAATTTGTTCAATGCAAATGGATATTAAAATAGATGGTGTAACAAGAGAAATCTTAGAAAAATCATTAAAACAAGCAAAAAAAGCTAGATTAGAAATTCTAGATAAAATGGAAACTGCTATTGCAGAACCAAGAAAAGAATTGTCTCCATACGCACCAAAAGTAAAACTGATGCATGTTTCACCAGAAAAAATAAAAGACATAATTGGTCGTGGTGGCGAAACAATTACTAAAATTATTTTAGAATCAAGTAACGTACTTGCTGTTAATGATAAAAATGCCGTAAAAGTTGACTTAGAAGACGATGGAAGAATTATTATTTACCATTCAAGTTACGATGTAATTGAAAATGTTATGAAAATGATTGAAGAAATCGTTAGAGAAGTAGAAGACGGTATGATTTATAAAGCAAAAGTTGTTAAAGTAGAAGACTTTGGATGCTTTGTACAATTATGGCCTGGTTGTGAAGGACTAGTACACATTTCACATTTAGCAAAAGAAAGAGTAGAAAAAACTTCAGATATTGTTAAAGTTGGCGATGAAGTATTTGTAAAATCTTTAGGTCTTGATAAAAGAGGAAGATTAAATCTTTCAATTAAAGAAGCAGGAATCAAAAAAATAGAAAAAGAAACAGTGTAAACCGTTTCTCTTTTTTTTATTTAAGAGTAACTATATGTTATAATATAAAGAGAATTATAGGAGGAATAAATATGAAAATAGAAAATATAATAGGAAGAGAAATATTAGACTCAAGAGGAAATCCAACTGTTGAAGTAGACGTTTTTTTAGAAGGTGGTTTTAAAGGAACGGCGTGTGTTCCAAGTGGAGCATCAACTGGTTCAGGCGAAGCACTTGAACTAAGAGACGGTGGTTCAAGATATCACGGAAAAGGTGTTTTAAAAGCAGTTGAAAATGTTAATACAATTCTAAAAAAAGAACTAATTAATAAAAGTTTCACACAAATGGAACTAGATAATTTCATGATTAAATTAGACGGAACTGATAATAAAAGCAATTTAGGTGCTAATGCAATATTAGGAGTTTCACTAGCTTTTTTAAAGGCTTGTGCAGCAAAAGAAAAAAAAGAACTTTATGAATACGCAGGAACTGGTTGTACGCTTCCAATTGCAATGATGAATATAATCAATGGTGGAGAGCATGCTGATAATAATTTGGACTTTCAAGAATTTATGATAGTACCACTAAAAGAAAGTATGGCTGAGCGAGTAAGAGTAGGGTCAGAAATTTTCCATACTTTAAAAAGTATTTTAAAAGAAAAAAGCTACGTTACATCAGTTGGTGATGAAGGTGGTTTTGCACCAAACTTAAAAAGTAATAGAGAAGCACTTGATTTAATATGTCAAGCAGTTGAAAAATCAGGATATGTATTAGGTAGCGAAGTTGGTCTTGCAATGGATGTTGCTGCTAGTGAATTTTTCCATAATGGTCATTATCACTGTGACGGAAAAACACTTTCAACAAAAGAAATGGTTGAAATGTATGAAGATTTAATTAAGGACTATCCAATTATAATAATTGAAGATGGTTTGGATGAACAAGACTATGATGGCTTTAAATTGTTAACTGAAAAAATAGGGGATAAAGTAATGTTAGTTGGAGATGATGTATTTGTCACAAATCCTAAAATACTAACAAAAGCAATTGAACTTGGAATGTGTAATGCAATATTATTAAAAGCAAATCAAATTGGAACTTACACAGAAATGTTAGAAACAATTAGAATAGCCAAAGATAATAACTATAAAACAATTATTTCACACAGAAGTGGTGAAACAGAAGATTCGTTTATAGCAGACCTAGCAGTTGGACTTGATTTAGGGTATATAAAAACCGGTTCACTTTCTAGAACCGACCGTGTTTGTAAATATAACCGATTGATGAAAATAGAAGAGTATTTAAAAAGAGATTAAAAACCTCTTTTTTCTTTTTCTTTTCTATATTTGGAAACCAATCTAATGTTACTAAATAGTGATCTAATACCTTTTTGAGCATATCTAAACTGATTTAAACTACCAATCATATATAAATCCAATTGTGGGTTATAAAACATGTAAGAACCAGTAGAACCAGCATTGCCCCACATCATGTATTCCTTTGGAAAAACGATTGGAATAGAAGTAAAATTCATCAATCCATATCCATAATCAATTCCAATTGAAAACTTTGAATAGTCCGCCATTTTTTCAAAAGTATCATTACTTATTATTTTTTTATTTACAATAGCTTTCATAAACTTAAGTAAATCAGTATTAGTTGATACAATACCACCACCAGCAAAATCAATGCCTAAACTTTTATACCCCATCACATTCACATCACCAACATAAAGACCAGCTACCTCAACCTTAAGTGGTTTAATTGGATTAGAATATCCATATAAAAAGGACTGATTCATTTCCAAAGGTTCAAATATAAAGTCTTTAAAAACATCACCTAAAGATTTTGATGTTATTTTTTCTATTATAAGTCCCAAAATATGATATCCAGTATCCGAGTAAAAAAAACCATCACCAGGTACAAAATGAGCCTCAAAATTATTTTTCGACCAATTAATAACTTCAATTGGCGACCATAACTTATCAGGATTATCCAAAATCTCATCAATCATAGATT
>SKGW01000018.1 GCA_007117285.1 Bacilli bacterium | reverse complement strand
CTTTCGTAAGTCTTTTAGAATATTCCTTTATTACTCCTGCTCCATATTGATTATTTGCTTCTGATAGTAGCTTTCCAACATTATAGTATGTATTTAGGTCACTTCTATTCTTGCTATAATCCTTTGCTTTTTTATAAACTTCATTGTTAACTAATTCAGTTTTTATTTCATTGTAATAACCTAAAGAAAAAGGACTAGTCATCCTTCTCTTCTCTTTTGCTACTTAAGAATGTAACTTTCTCTGCTACAACTTCCATAACATATTTTTTTTCATCATTAATTTCATAATTTCTTGTTGAAATTCTTCCTTTAATTCCTAGCAAATCACCTTTTTTAACATATTCGACAGTATTTTCAGCAATTCCTTTCCACAAAACACATGAAATAAAATCAGTTTCATATTCACCATCAGAATTTTTATAACTTCTCGGTACAGCTAAAGTAATATTAGTTACTTTATTACCATTATCAGTTTCACGAAGTTCTGGGTCTTTTACAAGTCTTCCGACTATAACTGTTTGATTTAGCATTTATACCTCCTTTCAAAAACAATATAATAAAAAGTGATTTATAATACAAATCACTCTTTTTTTAAATTATCTTTTCTTTTGCCTTTAATTTTTAAAATTCACTAACGAATTATTAACTTCTTTTTCTTTAAAAACATTATTATGCAAGTTTGTTCATTTTCTCAAAAACTTTTTGCCACTTTTCATCGTGATTACTCATTTTTAAAAATTGCTCACTATCTTCCTTAGCATTTAGCAAAATATCATAGTCCTCTTTAATATCTGCTAACTTGAACTTCATATCACCACTTTGTCTAATTCCAAACAAATCACCACTGCCACGAAGTTTAAAGTCTTCTTCACTAATTAAAAAGCCATCATTTGTTTTTTCTAAAATTCGTAATCTTGAAGTTCTACTATCAGATAGTAAAATACAGCTAGATTCTAGGCTGCTTCTACCTACTCTACCTCTTAGTTGATGCAAAGTAGATAAACCAAACATGTGGGCCTCGTAGATAATCATTAAAGTAGCATTAGCAACATCTACTCCAACCTCAACAACAGTTGTGCTAACTAAAATATTAATATTATTTTTTTTAAACTCATTTATAACATTTTCTTTTTCGTCATTTTTTAACTTACCATGTAAAAGTCCAACATTAAATTTTTTTCCAAAAGCACGATTCATTTTTTCATAAACATCTAGTGCTGATTGAAGATCAGATTTTTCACTTTCTTCAATTAAAGGAACCACAACATAAATTTGATGTTTTTTTTCAAGTTCGAAAAGCATTTTTTCTAAAACCCACCTTAAATCTTTACCAGACTTAATATACGTCTTAACAGGGTGTCTCCCGTGAGGAAGTTCCTTAATACTACTAATATCCATATCGCCGTAAATAGTAAGCGCAAAAGTCCTTGGAATAGGTGTTGCACTCATATATAAAATATCGGGCCTTACTCCTTTATTAATTAAATTTTCTCTTTGATTAACACCAAATCGATGTTGCTCATCAGTAATCACAAGTCCCAAATTACCAAATGATACATCATCAGTTATTATAGCGTGTGTTCCAATAACAAGATCAACTTCATTCTTTTCTATTTTTTCTTTTAACTTAACTTTGTTTTTAGTTGAACTAGTCAATAATTCAATTTTTAAATCAGGGAGCATTTTTTTAAAATTCTCAAAATGTTGATTTGCTAAAACCTCAGTTGGAACCATTAAAGCAGAACTATAGCCACTTAAATGATTAATGTAGACTGCAATCATAGCAACAATTGTTTTTCCAGAACCAACATCGCCTTGTAATAGACGATTCATTCTTTTATCAGATATTAGATCTTCATATATTTCTTTAGTAGAAAATAACTGATCATTAGTTAATTTAAAAGGGATTTTTTTTATAAAATCTTCTACTTGTTCAAAAGAAATCGCTCTACTTAAACCTCTTCTACTCTTGTGTTTTTTTAAAATATTAATTTTCAACATAAAAAGAAACAACTCTTCATATTTAATAACATTTTGAGCGTCTTTAAGTCTTTTTTCTGAACTTGGAAAGTGGAGTTCTAAAATGGCCTCTTTCTTATCTAAAAAATTATATTTCGCTTTTGCAAAATCTGGAATATAATCCTCCAAATTGTATAAAGTTTTAACCTTGTCTATAATTTTAACTATTTTCTTATTATTTAAATCAGCTGTTTGATGGTAAATTGGTGTTATAACTTTTTCTTTTGGTATTTCACCGAAAATTAATTCACTTGCAACTAGTGTGTTTTTTAATTTATTGTATTTTCCAATTAAAGTAACTGTGTCACCTATACTTAGTTTTTGTTTTAAAAAAGCTCTATTATAAATATCTACATTAATAATATTGTTACTAACTTCAAATTTAAACTTAAGTAAATTTTTTCGATAATTAAAATAATAAACTGTAGGTAGCGTCATAATCTTTCCATCGATAATTGATTTATCTTCATTTAAGTTAGTTCTTTCCAAAATCTCATAACGAAAAGGATAGTAAGTTAATAAATCTTCAATACTATTAATATTAATTTTAGTTAAATTTTCGATTGTTTTTGGTCCTAATCCTTTAATATTTTCAAGCATTTTAGAAAATCACCTTCTTTTTTTAAAATTATACCATAAAAACCTTGACATTTTTAGGGAAATAAACTAGTATATAAATCACCAATTCAATTATTGGATTGGTGCTAGTATTACACTAGCCAACCCCTTTTTATTCTTTTTGCGGACCACCTTCGGGTGGTCTAATTTTTTTTACAAGAAAAATGTAGTTTAACTACATTTATTTTAATTCTACATAAATAATTGGACCCTCAATACAATTACCATCTTTATCAAAATTAACAACAATTGGTTTATTGACATAATCAATATCGATAGTCTGATCTTTAGTTACTTTAACAACACCACGTCCCATATTAGCCATCTCTTCCCTCTCGTAAAAAGGAGTATCCCAATAATGGCTTGCTCTTCCTATTCTTCCTAAATTATATATTCCCATTAAATGGTCGAACCTATCATCATAACTTCTAAAAGCAACTTCATATGAAGAATCTGCTTCATACCCCTCTGGAATAATTAATTTAATAACACAGTGAGCATCTGGAAATTTTAGTGAATAAACACCGTCTGGATACTTATCAACAATATCAAGATTAAACTCTTTTTTTGTTGAAAAATATGTTGGGAATACTTCTCCGTCTGGAACAAATTCAACAATTGTTAATTCATTTAGTGGGTTTCTAATGTCGACATCTTCAGTTGTCGTTATCATCAAACGTAATTTGTTATCAGTTCTCGTCGAAAGTAAATCAGATATTTTATAGTCTGTTGTTATAGGTATTTCAACTTCGCCATTTTCATCTGTTTCAAAAGGACCTGAATATGCAGAACGGCTCACATCCTCACCTGGTGTAAAACCTGCTGGATCCACCAAATACACAAGATAAGTATCGGCTTCTTTGTTTAAAACGTTTGTCTTAACTAAAATACTTTCGTAAGTTCCAACTTCCTTTTCTTCAACTTTTTCTTCAACCTCACTTGAAGAACATGCTGTTGCAAATAATAAGATAATAATAAGTAACTTTTTCATATTTCCTCCTATTTCCTTACATCCATTTCTATTTTGCCATCTTTTACCTCAATTATTCTATCTGCTTTTTCAGCAACCTTACGATCATGAGTAATAACAATTAGTGTTGTTCCATATTTTT
>SKGW01000049.1 GCA_007117285.1 Bacilli bacterium | reverse complement strand
CTGATAATGAATTTACAGCGTTAACTGATTATTTAAGTGCAAATTCAGAATATTGGTGTGGAGGAGTATCAACGCAGATAGGAAAAGCATTAGCATCGACAGCCAATTGGGATACTAGTGCCACTGCTTGTCATGTCGGTAATGATCAAAGTTTAAATAATTTAACAGGATTCACCGCCCTACCCTCCGGTCGCCGTAGCTCTTCGGGCTCTCTTAGCGATGTCGGTTTGTACGGTTACTGGTGGTCATCATCGCCCTCTGTCTCTAATGCTGTGAGACGCCACTTGTACTCGAGTCATTCCGTTGTTAACCGCCGTACTGGTTCGCAGGCTTTCGGGTACTCGGTTCGTTGTCTCCTGGGACCTTAACCGCCGAGCTCGAGAGAGCGAAGGCTTTCACCTTCACTTTCCCCCAGAGGGAAAGTGACCTTTCGTTCGCGTAGAGAATGACAAATAACTTCAATAACAAACGAAAAAAAATAAAGTAATAAAAAAAATAATTATAAGTCCCAGCAAGGCGACATCGACTTGCTGGGACCGGAAAAAATTATGAAAGATTACAACGTTAAAAAAAATAATGAAAATGAAAAAAGAAATAGGTAGCAGCAAAATTAATTGATATAAAACCATATTAACATTGAATAAATTTAGTTTCTTTGTTATAATTTATAAAAGCTTTGAACTCGAGGAGTAGATTAAATTGATTAAAAGAGAGCTAGTGGTTGGTGGAAACTAGTATGAAGTTTGATTGAAGGTTGCGAGGGAGCTGGGGAAACCCCGCAGATATGCGTTATATTTTCGAGTTTATATTTAATATAAATTAAGGTGGTACCGCGTTATAAAAGACGCCCTTATATTAGGGTGTTTTTTATTTTAAGGAGGATTTAATGTTAGAAAAAAAATACGATCACAAATTAGTAGAGGAATCAAAGTATAGCAAATGGTTAGAGGCTGGATATTTTAAATCTGGTGTTAGAGGCAGTGAGCCATTTTGTATAGTAATACCTCCGCCAAATGTAACAGGAAGATTACATTTAGGGCATGCTTGGGACACGACGTTGCAGGATATAATAATTCGTTATAAGCGAATGGATGGTTTTGATGCGCTTTGGGTTCCTGGTATGGATCATGCCGGAATCGCCACACAAGCGAAAGTTGATGGTAAACTCAGAGAAGAAGGATTAGAACCGCGCTCTATGGATCGTGAAGACTGGTTGAAACATGCTTGGTCATGGAAAGAAGAGTATGCCAAAAATATTCGTGAGCAGTGGGGTGTGATGGGTCATAGTCTTGACTATTCTAAAGAAAGATTTACTTTAGATGAAGGACTTAGCAAAGCTGTATCTACAATATTTATGAAACTGTATGAAAGAGGTTTGATATATAGAGGAGAGAGAATCATAAACTGGGATCCAGCTGCTAAAACAGCTCTTTCAAATGAAGAAGTTATTTATAAAGAAGTAAAAGGTAATTTATATCATATAAAATACTACTTTGAAAATTCAGATGAATATATAACAATTGCTACAACAAGACCAGAAACAATTTTTGGTGATGTTGGAGTTGCAGTAAATCCGGATGATGAGCGATATAAAAATATAGTTGGCAAAAAAGTTTTAGTTCCATTTATAAACAGAGTAGTTCCAATTGTTGCGGATGATTATGTTGAAGCAGATTTTGGAACAGGAATGCTTAAAGTAACACCAGCTCATGATCAAAATGATTTTGAAGTTGGTCGCCGTCACAACTTAGAAAATTTACTTTGTATAAATGATGATGGAGCAATGAATGATTTAGCAGCAGATTTTTCTGGTATGGATCGCTTTGAATGTAGAGAAAAATTAGTTGAAATGATTAAAGACAAACATTTAGAAAAAATAGAAGAAATAACTCATTCAATCGGGCATAGTGAGAGAAGCAACGCAATCGTCGAGCCATTCTTATCAAAACAGTGGTTTGTTAAAATGGACCATTTAGCGCAACAAGTTCTCGATTTCCAAAATACAGAAGATAAAGTAAACTTTGTACCAAAAAGATTTGAAAAAACACTTACTCAATGGATGGAAAATGTCCATGATTGGTGTATTTCCAGACAACTTTGGTGGGGTCATAGAATTCCAGCTTGGTATAAAGGTGATGACGTAGTTGTTTCGGTTGAATGTCCTGGGGAAGGATATGTTCAAGATGAAGATGTTTTGGACACTTGGTTTTCAAGCGCCCTGTGGCCATATTCAACTTTAGGATGGCCTGATAACTTAGATGAAAAATACTTTCCTAATAACTGTTTAGTTACAGGTTATGATATTATTTTCTTCTGGGTTAGTAGAATGATATTTACATCACTAGAGTTTACTGAGAAAAAACCATTTAATGATGTTTTAATACATGGTTTAATTCGTGATAAACAAGGCAGGAAAATGAGCAAATCATTGGGCAACGGAGTTGATCCAATGGATGTAATAGAAGAATACGGAACAGATTCTTTAAGATTTTTCTTGGCTACTAGCAGTGCACCAGGTCAAGATCTTCGTTATGATGAAGAAAAAGTTGCAGCAACTTGGAACTTTATAAATAAAATTTGGAATGCTTCTAGATTTGTATTATTAGAAGAATCAGAAGAAAAAGAATTATCAATTTCAGATAAATGGATTCTTCACAAAATGAATTTAACAATTGAAAAAGTAAGAAAGCATATGGAAAAATATGAATTTAATATTGTTGGGACAGAATTAAACAATTTTATCTGGAATGATTTTTGTGATTGGTATATTGAATTATCAAAAGTTGAAAGAAACAATAAAATTTTAAGATTAGTTCTTACAAATATATTAAAAATGTTACATCCTTTCATGCCTTATGTTACAGAAGAAATATATCAAAAATTAGATTCAGATACTGAATCAATAATGATAAGTGAATATCCTAAAAAAACAAAAGAATTCGCTTTTCCTAAAGAGTATTTAGAATTAGAAGAAATTAAAGATGTAATTGTAAAAATCAGAAATATTAAAAGTGAACTTGAAATTCCTAAAGGATTTGGAATTATCAATAATTTAGAAAATTCTGAAATAATAAATAAAAACAAAGAAATTTTTGAAAAATTATTAAAATGTGAAATGGTTAATGAAAGTAATTTAGACAAATGTGAAGTAACATTTGGACGCGGCTCTGTTGTTGTTTGTTACGAGGCGGAAGAAGATAATAATAAAATAGAAAAACTTGTTCAAGAAAAAGAAAAATTAGAACAATCAATTTCAAAACGAGAGAAGCTATTAGCAAATGAAAAATATGTTGCAAATGCTCCTAAAGAAATAGTTGAAATGGACAGAGAAAAATTGAAAATTGAAAAGCAGAAACTAGCAGACATTATAAAAGAAATAAAGTAAATCAAAGTGTAAACTTTGGTTTTTTTGTATAATTTTTTTTAAAAAAATGCTATGCTAAAAATGTATGTAAAATAAGGAGGGAATATGTTTAAAGAAAAAGTTGTCATTATAACAGGAGCAACTGGTGGTATTGGAGCAGCTACAGCAAAGCAGTTTGCTGATGAAGGAGCCAAATTATGTTTAGTGGATTTAGATATGAGTAAATTAAAGGAACTAATTAACGAACTCCATTTACTTGAAGAGGATTATATTATTAAAGCATGTGACGTTAGAAACGAACTAGGCGTTAAGGAATATGTTGATGAAACGGTAGCAAAGTTTGGAAGAGTGGATATTTTCGTTAATAACGCTGGTATTGAGGGAGCAGTTGCACCAATTGTAGCAACTGAATCAGAACAATTAGATATGGTGCTAGATGTTAATGTTAAGGGAGCTTATTATGGACTTAAATACGTT
>SKGW01000046.1 GCA_007117285.1 Bacilli bacterium | reverse complement strand
CGGTCCATGGAATTCTTCTAAATTGACATTATAATTCATAAACATCCCTCTTTTACCTATTAATTATATCATATTTTAGCATATTACTAATTGTTTTTGATTATTATTTTTAAACTATTTATCATTTGAAGTGACAATTGGGTGAAAAAGTACTATAATTATATTAGGTGATGATATGAGGAATAAAAGAAAAAAAATTAGCGTTATGTTTGGACTGTTTTTTGCATGCTTCGTCCTTATTTTTATAGTTATATCGGTTGTTGAAAGAATTAATTATCGAAAAACTTATGAATTTAAGTTGAAAGAGTTGGGCTATAGCGAGGCTACGGCTGCTTATTTTGAAGAGTTTTTTGAGGAAAAGTATTTGGAGTATATTTTAGATATGGAAAAAAATGAAAATATTGAAAATTTATCTAAGGACCCATATTTTATTATTGAGAAGTTACAAGATTATTTAGATTATATTGATGAAAGCGAAAAAACTGACATTAGAGAAATTGTTTCTATAATTAATGTTGGCGCAGACAAAGACTTTTATACAGATATAAAACCTACGAACACTAGCATTGATGATCCTTACCTTGTTTTGGTTAATAAGTTTCATCAACTTCCTTCTGATTATGAGCCCGCTAAGACTGAAACGATTAGTCTTATGTATGCATACGAAGGAAGACTTATTGATTCGTCTATTTATGGTGAGTTCATTTCTATGTGGAGCGCAGCTAAATCGGATGGTCTTTCTTTGATAGTTGTTTCTGGGTTTAGAGATTTTGGTACTCAGGAGAAAATATATAATAATTTTTTAGCAAGCAGAGGACGTGCTGAAACTGATAGAATTTCTGCAAGACCTGGTCACTCTGAGCATCAACTTGGATTTGCCCTTGATTTGGTAGCTCCTAATTATGGATTAGTTGAGGATTTTGATAAATCAGATGAGTTTGCTTGGCTCAGCGATAATGCTCACAAGCACGGTTTTATTTTAAGGTATCCTAAAGATAGTGAACATCTTACTGGTTATTCTTATGAGCCTTGGCACTATCGATATGTTGGTGTGGAAGTTGCTACTTATATTCACGAAAACGATATTACTTTCGATGAGTATTATGCTTATTATATTGCAAAGTAAAAAGAGGTTTAAACCTCTTTTAAAATGGCATTTTTCCGTTTTTCATTTGCTTCATCATTTGCTTCATTTGCTCAAATTGTTTTAAAAGCCTATTTACTTCTTCAACTGTTGTTCCTGATCCTTTAGCAATTCTTTTTTTTCTGGATGCTTTTAAAATTGAAGGATTTCCTCTTTCTTCGTCATTCATTGATAACACGATCGCTTCTATTCTTCCAAGCATTCTTGGATCAACATTAACGTTTTTCAATCCCATTTTTGATGCTCCAGGAATCATTTTTAGGACATTTTCAAGCGGTCCTAAATTTTTTATTTGTTTCATTTGTAGGAGAAAATCATTTAAATCAAACTTTCCTGAGTTCATTTTTGTTGTTAGTTTTTTTGCGTCTTCCTCAGATATTGCCGATTGGGCTTTTTCTACCATGGTAGCGATATCTCCCATGCCCATTATTCGATCTGCTATTCTTTCTGGGTAAAATTTTTCGAGTCCATCCATTTTTTCGGATACTCCAATAAATTTTATTGGAACTGATGTTAAATATCTAAGTGAGAGCGCAACTCCTCCTTTGGTATCCCCATCCATTTTTGTTAGGATTGCTCCGGTTATATTTAATTGTTCTGTAAATCCTTCAATTACGTTAATTGCATCTTGTCCAATCATGCTGTCTATATTTAAAATTATTTCTTTTGGATTTGCTACTTCATTTATCGCCGTTAACTCATTCATTAGGTTTTCGTCTATATGGAGTCTTCCGGCTGTATCTATTATAACAATATCGAAATCATTGTTTTTTGCATGCTCTAAAGCGTTTTGAGAGATTGTCACAGGATTGCCCTGACCTTCTTCATAAACTTCTACTTCTATTTCTTTACCTATTTGTTTTAGTTGTTGAATTGCTGCAGGACGATATACATCACATGCTACTAAAAGAGTTTTTTTCTTGTGTTTTTTTCTAAGGTGTAATGCCAGTTTTCCTGCTGTGGTTGTTTTTCCACTTCCTTGAAGGCCGACTAGCATTATCACGCTATTGTTTTCAAGTGATATTTCTTCGCCTTTGCCAAGTAGTTCAACTAATTCATCTCTGATAATTTTCACAAACAAATCTCCTGGATTTATTTTGTTTTGAACTTCTTCACCTAAAGCTTTTTCTTTTACTCTGTTAGTAAATTCTTTAACAACTTTATAACTAACATCAGCCTCTAGCATTGCTAGTCGAATGTCTCGCATTATTTCTTTGATATTATCTTCGTTTATTTTTCCATAACCTTTTATATCTTTAACAACTTTTTCAATTCTTTCGCTTAAACTATCAAACATTTTTTCACCACCTATACGTTGAATCTAAAATGACAAATGTCCCCATCTTTCATAATGTAGTCTTTTCCCTCTAGCCTCTTTTTCCCTGCATCTTGAACTGCTTTTTCTGTTTTATGTTGAAATAAATCATCATAACTGATTACTTCTGCTTTTATGAATCCTTTTTGGAAATCAGTATGAATTATTCCGGCACACTCAGGAGCTTTCATTCCGTCTTTAAATGTCCATGCTTTTACTTCTTCTTTTCCAATTGTAAAAAATGTTTTCAATCCTAAAAGATTGTAAACTTTTCTAATAAGGCGATCTAATCCACTTTCATCAATTCCTAATTCTTTTAGTAATTCTATTCTTTCTGAGTCTTCTAATTCGCTTAAGTCTGCTTCAATTTTAGCGCTTAGCACCAAAACTTCAGAGTTTTCTTTTTTAGCATATTCTTTAACTTTTTTTACGTTTTCATTTTCTGTACCTATTTCTTCTTCATTTATGTTGCAAACGTATATTATTTTTTTCATTGTTAATAAATTAAAAGATTTAATCAGTTTTTTTTCTTCATCTGAAAGCTCCATATTTCTTATTGGAGTTTCTGCTTCGAGACTAATTCTAATTTTTTCTAACAGAGCTTTTTCAGCTATGCTTTCTTTATCTGATTTTTTGTTTACTCTTGATAATCGATTGTTAATTATTTCAAGATCTGATAACATCAACTCTACTCCGACTACTTCTATGTCTCTAATCGGATTTACTGACCCACTTACGTGTGTTACGTTTGGGTCTGAGAAGCAACGAACTACTTCACAAATAGCATCGGTTTCTCTTATGTTACTTAAAAATTTATTGCCCAATCCTTCGCCTTTAGAAGCTCCTTCTACTAATCCTGCTATGTCGGTAAATTCAACTGTTGTGGGAATAGTTTTTTCGGGATTGGAAACTTGTACCAAAAACTCAATTCGTTCATCCGGCACAGTCACAACTCCTACGTTTGGATCTATGGTTGCGAAAGGGTAGTTTTCGGCAAGTACGTTTTGTTTTGTTATGGCTTTAAATAAAGTGGACTTCCCAACATTAGGAAGTCCTATTATTCCGGCTTTTAAACTCATATTTTTTCACCTCTCTAAAGTGTTGCTAAACTGTTGGGTCCGATTGGAATTCCAATTATATAAAAGCTTAGCAAAATTAATACCCAAAATAACACCATTATCAATATTATTGGAAGCATTAATCTTAGTGCTCCAAATAGCGTTATTGGTTTTTCATTATTATGTTTTTTTACAAATCCCAGAAGTATTATGTAATATGGGAACAATGGTGTTAATGATTTTGATATTCCATCTGCTGCTCTGAAAACTATTTGTGAAAATTCTGGGGTGAAGTTTGCTTTCATAAATAAGGGCACGCTCAGTGGTGACATTATTTCCCACTTTTCAATTGTTGACGGTATAACAAGACCAATTATTATTGTTGCTATAAACATTAGTACAAGTAATGGTGCTCCTGAAAAGTTTAATTTAACAATTAATTCAAGGATGTAGTAGGCAAATACTCTTCCTATATTTGTCCAATCGATAAGCGCAATTATTTGTGAAAAGAAGAATATTAATACAAATACTTCGCCAATTCCTTCAAAGTGTTTTGAAAATCCTGAACTAAAATCTTTTGAGTCTTTGAATTTTTTTGTTAGTGTTCCATAAATATAGCCGGTTACGGCAAAGCCAAGAAGGATGAACAAGAATGATCCTTCGTTAAAAGGAGATCCTGGGGAGAAAAGCTTTGCAACATAAACGCTTTCGCTTGAATTTAGTAACCAATCAGAGAACGGATTGCCCGGTATTAATGATATAACTATAAATATCATGTATAAGACAAAGAAGGCAAAACTAAAAAGTAATGCTTTTTTTTCGTTTTCTAATATTTCTATTTCTTCTACTTCATCACAGTGGATTGGTAATTTTTTTGCTAATCTAGTTTCGATTAAATAAGTTAGCATTGCGGTAATCATTAGTGTTGCTGCTATTTTTAAGTACGCATAGGAATATAGACCAAAAGTGTAGGAAGCATCTATTTCAACTCTTGCTGAACTTTGAGTCATAAACCCTAATATATAATCGTTGTAGTTGACAAAAATCCCTGTACCAAATCCGATTGTTGCTGCTAAGAACACTGTCATCAGCCCTAAAATTGGACTTCTTCTCAATTCTTTATATATTAGTGCAACGATTGGCATTAGGAGTAGGAAACTATAGTTTCCTAGAAAAACTGTAATTAATGTTAGAAAAACGACAACAGCCGTTAGTTTGAAATCTGTAGTTTTTTTGAATATTGCAGCTATTTTTTTTATTATTCCGCTACTTTCAATAATGCTTGTGCTTATCAGCGCAACGATAAGAAGCGCTAGTGGTTCGAAGTATTTTAAGTTTGAGGTAAAGTTACCTACAATAAAACCTAATCCATCTTTACTTAATGCATTATTAACATTTATGGGCGAGGACTCTAGCATGTTGTTTGAAATTACAGTTTTAGAAACCACGATTCCAAATCTAGATAACAGAAAACTTAAAATTATTACAATTCCTGCTATTATAACTAGTGTCAGAACTCCGCCTAACTGACGTTTTTTATTTTTTTTCATCTTATCACCTAATATGTTAGAACCTTTTTTAGTTTTTTGTTGAAATCTATTCTAGTAAGCATTATACTTCTAGAGCATTTTAAGCATTTTATTTTGATGTCTGCTCCAACCATGGTAATTTGCCACTCGTTAGCGCCACATGGGTGTTCTTTTTTCATCTTAACTATACTACCAAGTTTATACTCTTTTTGCAAAGTATCACTCCCTAACGTCAAGTATTTCTAATATTCTGTTTAAGTCTGCTTCGTTCTCAAAGTTAATTATTACTTTCTTTTCTCTTATTTTAACTTTTGAATCTAGTTTTTCTGTTAATAATTCTTCAACTAATGCGTATTCGTTATTTTCTTTTCTTTGAATCGGAACTCTTTTTTTAATGTCTTTTGCCTTGACTCTTTCTTCTGTTTGTCTGACGGGCAATTTCCCATCAACAATTTCGTTTGCGATTTTTATTATTTCATCTTCATCTTCAAGTTTACTTAGAGCTCTTGCATGACCCATTGAAATTTTCTTGTCAATTATTAATTGTTGTGTTTCTACCGGTAACTTTAAAAGTCCAAGTATGTTCGTAATGTGACTGCGACTTTTACCTACTTTTTTTGATAAGGTTTCTTGAGTCATTTCTAATTTTTCCATTAGATTTTTATATGCTTTCGCTTCTTCTATAGCGCTTAGATCTTCTCTTTGTAGGTTTTCTAAAAGTCCTATTTCCATCATTTGTTGGTCATCAAAGTTTCTGACTATGGCCGGTATTTTTTCTAGACCTATGCTTTTACAAGCTCTAACACGTCTTTCTCCAGCAACAAGTTCATAGCCCTTTAAGCTTTTTTTTACTATTATGGGCTGGAAAACGCCATGCTCTTTTATTGATGATGCTAATTCTTCGATTGCTTCTGATGAAAAATTTATTCTCGGCTGATATGGATTTGGTCTTATTTCTTCTAAAGGTATTTCTACTACTTCATCAATTGTAGCACTTTCGTAAACTTTTTCTTCTACGCTACTTAGATCTAAATTTTCACTGTTAAAAAGTTGTTCTAATCCACGCCCTAAAGCTCTTTTTTTAGTTTCCATTTCTAATAATCACTTCCTTAGCTAAATTTATATAGGCTTCTGTTCCTCTACTTTGAGGATCATATGCTAAAATTGGCTTTCCATGACTTGGAGCTTCTGAAAGTCTAACTAATCTAGGTATTATTGTATCGTATACACTTTCTTTGAAATAGCTTTTGATTTCTTCTACTACTTCAAGTCCTAAATTTGTTCTACTGTCAAGCATTGTAAGTAAAACTCCCTCTATTGCTAATGTTGGGTTTAAGTTTTTTTGTGCTAACATTACCGTGTTTAATAGTTGCATTATTCCTTCAAGTGCAAAATATTCACACTGAACTGGGATTATTACTGAGTCGCTCGCAGTTAATGCATTTGTTGTTAGTATCCCCAATGAAGGTGGACAATCTATTATTATGTAGTCGAATTTTTCTTTTGTTGATTCGATATGTTTTTTTAACTGTTTTCCTTTGGCGAAGGTTCTGTCGTATTTGCCTTTTTCCATTAATTCTATATCTACTCCTGCTAAGTTAATTGTTGCTGGAATAGCGTATAGGTTTTTGAATTTGGTTTTGACAATTACTTCGTCTAGTGTTGCTTCATCAATTAACAAATCATAAATACTTTTATCTATGTCTGCTTTGTTGATTCCAATCCCCGTTGTTGTATTGCCTTGAGGATCTAAATCCACTAGCAAAACTTTTTGTTTTAATATTCCTAAAGACGCAGCTAAGTTGATGCTCGATGTTGTTTTTCCAACTCCACCTTTTTGATTTACTAATGAAATTATTTTACCCATTTTATCACCATTTCTATATATATTCACATACATATATTTTACCATATACGCAGTATAAAACCAATTGTATTTTAACTATATATCAATTTTGTTTTTTGGTTAATATTTACTATGATTTGAGGGTGTGATAGAATGTTGTTAGAATTGAGGTGATTATATGACTAAGAGGTTTTTAGGCAGTTTTATTATTTTGACGGGAGCTTTATTGTTATTGTCTAATTTTTCGGATATTGAGTTTAATTCTACTTTCCAATATTTATGGCCTTCTTATATAATTCTTTTTGGAATTATTAGTATTTATACTAATAAGAGGTTTGGGCTTGGTAGTTTAATTATTATTGTTATTGGACTTGGATTTTTATTGGATAGTTTAGATGTTCTGAATGGCGACTTGATTGAAATGATTTTATTTCCTTCTATATTAATATTAATTGGAGTTAATCTTTTTATTAAAGAATCTAAAATTAAACATAAGGTTTTTGACAAGAAGGAATATGTTGCTATTTTCGGGGGTATATCTGAAAAAAATAATAGCACTGCTTTTGAAAAGAGCGATATTATTACTATTTTTGGCGGTGCTGAAATTGATTTTAGTAACATCAAAATTAAAGGTAATAAGGGCTATGTGGATATTACATCTATTTTTGGTGGTGTTGAACTCAAGGTGCCGGATGATATAAAAGTCTCTGTAACGGGTCTCCCTGTTTTTGGTGGCGCTGAAAATACTGCGAAAATCAACAATAATTCAAAGAAAAAATTAATTATCAATTACACTGTTATCTTTGGAGGAATTGAAATTAAAAACTAAATAAAAAATCATGAACTTCATGATTTTTTTTGTTGATTTATTATTTCAAAATTGTTTTTGATTGAGTGTAGAATATTTATTATTTCGCCAAAACCTTTAATTAAAATCCCAGAGAGAAAAATCATTGCTGAAGGAATCAATCCTATAAAACCAAAAATTTTGGTACCTACTTCCTCGTCTGTTATGTTTAAAAAAGTTACAATTAGCAAAATTAATCCCCCGATAGTCATCAATTCACCAATAATTTTAATTGTTATTCCAAGATAGTTTTTTTCTTCCATTTAAAGTTTTTCCTTTCTTTAATTTTAATATTTCTACTTTAATTGTTGATATAAATATATATTATATTTATTATCATGTCAAACCATCCAAAAGTGATTTAAATTATTGCAATAAAAAAACTGCTTTCGCAATTACTATTTCATTATGGTGGAGAATAGCGGACTCGAACCGCTGACCCTCTGCGTGCAAGGCAGATGCTCTAGCCAACTGAGCTAATTCCCCTCAAGATGGTCGGGAAAACAGGATTTGAACCTGCAACCTCTTGGTCCCAAACCAAGTGCACTACCAAGTTGTGCTATTTCCCGATTATGGTGCGCCCGACAGGAGTCGAACCCATAACCTTTTGATCCGTAGTCAAACGATCTATCCAATTGATCTACGGGCGCGACTATTATTTAAAATGGTGGCTTCGGGCGGAATCGAACCACCGACACAGGGATTTTCAGTCCCTTGCTCTACCGACTGAGCTACGAAGCCAAAATGGCGGTCCCGACGAGAATCGAACTCGCGATCTTCTGCGTGACAGGCAGACGTGATAACCGCTACACTACGGGACCATGGTTGCGGAGGCTGGATTTGAACCAACGACCTTTGGGTTATGAGCCCAACGAGCTACCAGACTGCTCCACTCCGCGATATAATAAATTTTAATTGGCGGAGGAAGAGGGATTCGAACCCCCGCGCCGTTTCCGACCTGCCGGTTTTCAAGACCGGTCCCTTCAACCAGACTTGGGTATTCCTCCGACTATGAAATAATAATTGGTGCCTAAGGCCGGACTTGAACCGGCATGGGATAATTAATCCCGCAGGATTTTAAGTCCTGTGCGTCTACCTGTTTCGCCACTCAGGCATAAAAATGGTGTCCCGTATTGGATTCGAACCAATGACCCTTTGATTAAAAGTCAAATGCTCTACCTGCTGAGCTAACGGGACATGATAAATGGCTGCCTCGGCTAGATTCGAACTAGCGCATGCCACAGTCAAAGTGTGGTGCCTTACCGCTTGGCTACGAGGCAACGTGGTGGAGAGGGATGGATTCGAACCATCGAACCCGAAGGAACAGATTTACAGTCTGCCGCGTTTAACCACTTCGCTACCCCTCCATGGTGCCGGAAATAGGACTTGAACCCACAACCTACTGATTACAAGTCAGTTGCTCTACCAGTTGAGCTATTCCGGCATTATGGTGGGCGATATAGGACTCGAACCTATGACCCCCTGCTTGTAAGGCAGGTGCTCTAACCAACTGAGCTAATCACCCGAAATTTGCTTGACGTAATTAAATATATCACTTATGAATTGTTTTGTCAACAAAAAAAGACCATCTTTTTTTTAGTTTTCAAGGTTTAAGTCAATACATTCTGCTAGTTTTTTTTCAAGTGTTTTAAACCCCGTTTTTGTCTCTTTAATTTTTTGACGGTTTTTTTTAGGATTTTTCTTATTTATATTTTTTAAACTTAGTGTTAATTTATAGTTTTCTTCATCAACTTCTAAAACTTCAACTAAAATTTCGTCACCTATTTCAGCTACTTTTGTCACGTCGGTTACAAAGCTGTGTGATATTTCAGAAATGTGAAGCAAGCCGCTGTAAAACTCATCGAATTTAATAAAAATTCCATATGTTTCAATGCCAGAAACGACACCTTTAACTATTTTTCCCTTCTTATATTTTGTCATTATTACACCCCTTTTTTTATTATAGCATAACGAGTTAAATTAAAAAAACATTTACTAAAACATTTATTTATATTATACTTGTAAGGAGGTGATTATATGGAAAATGAAAAATTAATTCTCGAAGTTATTGAGAAAATCAAGCCCTTTGTTCAAGGTGACGGAGGAGATTTAGAGTTCGTTAAATACGAGGACAATAAGGTTTATATTAAGATGCTAGGCGCTTGTAGAGGTTGCCAAATGGCTCACATTACTTTAAAAGAAGGTATTGAAACTGCAATTAAAAATGAAGTCCCATCTGTTGAAGAAGTTATTAACGTAAATAATTAATATGGAAAATTACAGAGAACTATCTAGAAAAAAATTGACGCAAAGAGGCGTTAAAATTGAAGATATTGCAGTTTTGGTTTATGATTTACAAAAAATGTACTATAATGACTTGAAAATTGACAGATGTATTGAAGCAATCAATTTAGTGCTTGACAAAAGAGAGACGGCTTTTGCTGTCTTGACCGGTATTGAACTTGATATTGCTGCCGAAAACAAGTCACTTAATGAAATCAATGATATTATTGAATCTGACTATTCTCTTTATGGAATTGATGAAATACTTGCGCTTAGCATTGTTAATGTTCACGGTTCAATAGCTCTTACAAATTTTGGGTTTTTAGATAAGACAAAACCTGGAATTATTGGAAAGCTGGAAGAAGACGGAAAAAAAGATGGCGTTTGCCACACTTTTCTGGATGATATTGTTTGCGCAATTGCTTCTTCGGCCGCTAGTCGAATTGCTCATGATAGAGAAAATGAAAAAACATCTTAACGATGTTCTTTTTTTTATTCACTAATAAATTGTGCGATTTTGTTTATTTTAGATCTCAGTTGATCTATTTCTGATTTTAAAACTTCATTTAATTCTTTTTCTTCATTATAAAGCGTTTCAAAATCTTGTTTGTCTTCTGGTACCGAACTAATTTCTTCATCATCAAAACTAGCAACAACTGTTGGCTCTATTTCGCTTACTTCTTCAGCTGTTGGAAGTTCAGGTTCAACATTAACTTCTTCTGATTCTGGAAGTTCTGCTTCAACACTTTCTTCTTCAGTTGCTTCAAAATCAAACTTTGGCATTTCATTGCCTTCTTCATTACCAAAATCAAAAGATTGTACTGGCTCTTCTGCTTCAGTTTCTTCTGTTTCAGGTTCTAAACCTAGGTCAAAGTCTGTTTTTTCTTCAACAACAGGTTCCTCAGCAACAGTTTCTGATACTTCTTCTTTTGGAAATTCTTTTTTATTTGATCCTAAAAGTTCAACTAATTGTGTAGAAAGTTTAAAAGCTCTACTTTCTTCAGAAGTTATTCCTTCTAGAGTTGTAAAATCTAAATCTTCAACCTCTAGATTTCCTTCTTTATTTCCCTTAATTATTTTTTTAATTTCATCTTTTACTAAAGCCCACTCATCATCTGGAATCGAAAGTCCTTTAGCGTTTTCAATTTTTAAACCATAAAGTTTTAAATAATCTTGCTCGTCTACTTCATTTAAAGCATACAGTAAGTAATCAGCACCGTTTGATTTAAAATATCTAATAACCTCAACTTCTTGACTGTCTCCGTTTGCATCTAAAATTTTTATCATATTATCCTCCTTTTATTCTTCATAACTAATTATACATTGTTTTTGTTATATTTTCAATAATTTTGCATTAAAAAAGAAAAATCATTGATTTTTCTCTATTTCCCGAATTAATTCGTCTTTATTTAGCTTGCTATAACCTTTGATTTTTTTTGCTTTAGCTAATTTTTTTAATTGCTCTAAAGTTAGTTCCTCTAGTTCACTTTCGACTTTTTCTTTCGGAAGTTCACCTTTCGTATATAGGTGTTCGATCTGTTCTTTGGTTAATGTTTCTCTTTCGATTAGAGTATTTGCTATTAAATCAAGCAATTCTCTATTTTCGCTCATTATTTTTTTAGAAATCTCATATCTCTCTGAAATTATTTTTCTTATTTCTTGATCAATTTGAAAAGCTACTTGTCCTGAAAAGTTTCTTGTTTTTGTATAATCTCTACCTAAGAAAACTGTTGCATCATGATGCTCAAGTTGAACAGGTCCCAAATCACTCATTCCATATTCGGTTACCATTGCTCTTGCTATTTTAGTTGCTTTTCCAAAGTCATTATGTGCTCCGGTTGTTACTTCATTGAAAACTAATTCTTCTGCAACTCTTCCTCCTAGAAGTCCCGAAATGGTATCTAGTAATTCTTTTCTAGTTGATAAGAATGTTTCTTCTTTTGGCATCATTAGGTTGTAACCACCTGCTGATCCTCTTGGTATTATTGTAATTTTTTGAACTTCGTTTGCTCCATCTAGGTTTATTCCTAAAACAGCGTGACCAGCTTCGTGGTATGCTACTAATTTTTTTTCTTCTGGAGTGTATTT
Source organism: Bacilli bacterium (assembly GCA_007117285.1). Taxonomy (GTDB): domain Bacteria; phylum Bacillota_I; class Bacilli_A; order RF39; family UBA660; genus CSBR16-174. Next base: position 1,805 of record SKGW01000046.1, on the reverse strand, counting down.
TTTTGTCACCTTAGCAGGTCCCATTAAAACTCTGTCTTGAGCTTCATCAATTTCTTCCATTGATATTTTTTTCTTATTTCTTCTAACTGTTAATAGCGCAGCCTCATTTAAAAGGTTTTCTAGGTCTGCTCCGCTAAATCCAACTGTTCTTCTTGCTACGTTTTCTAAACTTATGTCATCTGTAAAAGTTTTTCCTTTTGCGTGAACTTCTAAAATTTCTTTTCTTCCGTTTATATCTGGAAGGTTAACTGTTACTTGCCTGTCAAAACGTCCTGGTCTTAATAAAGCTGGGTCTAGAACATCTGGTCGGTTTGTTGCTGCAATAATAATTATTCCTTCGTTAGCTCCAAAACCATCCATTTCTGTTAGTAATTGATTTAGAGTTTGTTCTCGCTCATCGTGTCCTCCGCCAAGTCCAGCTCCTCTTTGTCGTCCAACTGCATCTATTTCATCAATAAATATTAGGCACGGTGCTGTCATTTTGGCCTGTTTAAACATATCTCTTACTCGGCTTGCTCCAACTCCTACAAATAATTCAACAAAATCTGAACCACTTATGTAGTAAAACGGAACGCTTGCTTCTCCAGCAACTGCTCTTGCCAGTAATGTTTTACCTGTTCCAGGAGGACCTACTAGTAAAACTCCTTTTGGAATTCTAGCTCCTAGTTCTTGGAATCTTTTCGGATTTTTTAAGAAATCTATTAGTTCTGAGACTTCCTCTTTTTCTTCTGTTAATCCGGCAACGCTATCAAAATTAATTTTATTGTTGTCAGGATTTAATTTTGCTTTACTTTTACCAAAATCCATTGATTTGTTTGCTGATCCAATTTGTCTTCTAATGAAGATAAAGACGATTGCAATAAGTATTACCATTGGCAATACATTTAGTAAAAACAATAAAAATGTGCTTGCCTCTGGATCTGAAACAGTATCAATTGTTATTTCATTTGTTTCTTCTAATAATAATATTTTAGAAACAACGCTTTCTGACAATGGAACTGTAACAAAGAATTTTCCTTCGTCTTCATATACACCTTCTATTTCGTATACACTTGAACGAGATCTAGGAATTATTTTCATTTCTTTTATTTCGCCTGAAACTATCTTTTCTACAAATGAGTCGTAAGTTAATTGATCTACTTTCTCAGTTTGAGTGTTTAGTAAAATCAATATTGCTCCCATAAGAAAAAACAGGGCGATGTAAGGTATTAAACCTTTTCTAACATTATTTTTATTCATTTTTTGGCTCCTTTCTTAATAGTACTTAAGTATTATATCATAACTTTCCTTTTTTGCCTTACTAAATTTGCTTTTTTTAAGACCTGGTAGCCAAACTATTGTTCCGGCTGAATCGACAACAACAGGCCATTTTTTTCTTTCTGTTGCGTCAATTTTTTGATCGATAAATATATCTGCTATTTTCTTGCTTCCTAGCATTCCTTTTACAGACATCTTATCTCCGTCTTTTCGGCTTCTGGCATATAATGGCATTTTAACTTCTTTGGAACTTAATCTACATATAAAATTGTCATCTATTTCACTAGTTTCTATTTGCTCAATGTTTTTTCCATTACTTAAATTTATATGTTCTGTTATTTCAACATCAAATTCATCACTGCTTATTTCTTGTTTTAAAAGTGTTAGTGTATCGTATGATTTTACTGCTGAAATTTTATTTGGAAGATGAATTGTTGCATTTGCTTTTTCTGAATTTATAACACTATTTATTAAATTAACGTGCTGATCTGTTATTAACATTAAATCATCTTGATATATGTTTTCTAAAATATAATATATTATTTTAT